>CAXMLP010000378.1:0-3383 GCA_964194225.1 uncultured bacterium
CTCATTCAGCCGTTACAGTCCACTAGACAAACCTCCGGACAGGCATTCGGCTGCCGAACGCATCCCCTGAGGCACCAAATGCGGTGCACTCGGTGGCCGAATGCACGCTGAATAAAATCAACCGAGTCTTGGGACCTTGGTACAGGCCCAGACGCCGCGCTGGATCCGGCCCACCAGCAGCCAGATGAACAGGGGCAGGGCAACCAGGCCAACCAAAACATTGATGATCTGGCTGGGCGGGCGGGCGGTCGAGCTGGGCAGAAGCAGGCCCAACAGCCCGAAAAATGAGCTGATCGCATCGAGGCCGAAGAGGACCAGGACCACGTAGAACACCCACGTCCAGCGGCGGACGATGCTCATGATCCCGAGGACGATGAAGAGGATCGAGATGCAGGTGATCACCCCGAAGGTGATGGTGAGGGTGATGTTGATCGCCCGCTGAGCCATCTCCTGGCTCATGCCGGGGCTGGAGTTCTGGATCGCCTTGAGCGCCGTCTCCCGGGCCTGGCCCTGGAAAAGGAGAACGCTGATGAGGCTGATGAGGCTGGAAACGATCAGGTAGCCGCCGGTCGCCAGCTGCATCGGCCGGGTCCAGCTCGTCGGCTGCCAGCCATGCGAGGTTATGGGACGCCACTGCTGCCCATCCCAGATCAATTGACCGTCCTGCGATACCTGGCCCACCGCCGATTGCGACTGCTCATTCATGGCGCGAACCTTAGCCTACAAAGTTGCGCACGATTCAGGGCGCTCCCGTGAGTGTTAGGATCCAAAGGAATTCAGGCCCTTTGACGAGGTTCGTTAATTGAAAGGCGTGCAGGCCGGGCCGACCTTCATCGGCTACTTCGACACCGCGCAGGCTGCGCGTCAATGTCTGCTCGACCTTCACCTCGCCGGTTTCGGAGCCGGCCAGGTCGGGCTCGCGATGCCCCGCCGGCGCACTTCGCTGGCGAGCAGCACCGATACCCTGACGACCTCGCGCCAGCCGGCCGGCGGCGAGACGGGAGCCACGATAGTCACGGTGCGGGCTGGCGAACGCCGGTCGGAAGCAGCGCGAATCGTCCGCCGAGGAGGTGGTGACGAGGCCGCCGCCAGGCCCGGCTCCGCCCTTCGTCACACCGTCAATCGCGCGATCGGCTAGCAATTTCCGGGGGCGCCGGCGCCAGGTCATTGCCGGTAGAGGCTCAATACCATGAGCGGGTGACCAGCGGCGAGCCGGGGGTGGTCCGCGTCGGAGTCATCGCGGACACCCACTGCACGGAGTTCCTGGAGCGCCTGCCCGACCGGGTTGCGGAGGCGCTGCAGGGAGTGGACGTGATCCTCCACGCCGGCGACGTGAGCTCGCGGGAGACCCTCGACGAGCTCGCCCGCCTGGCGCCGGTGGCCGCGGTCCGCGGGGACCATGACGACCTCGACCTGCCCCGGAGTCGGCTCCTCCGCGTCGGAGGCATGACGATCGGGCTGGTCCATGGCAACCGGAGCCACCTGGTCGAGGAGCCGTTCACCTTCGTGTGGACCGTCACCCTCGGCCATGTCTGGCCGCGAACCGGTCTCCATCGCTGGCTGCGCAGGCAGTTTCCCGACGCCGATGTGATCGTCTACGGGCACACCCACCTCGCCGACAGCCGGCGGCACGGGGGGGCTCTCCTGTTCAACCCGGGAGCGGTCTACCAGGTGGGCGCCGAGGAGGCCAGGCGCCGGCTGGCGAGGGGGCCCGGCTGGTTCGAATGGGCCTGGCTGCAGGTGATCCGCCACCGTCGGGTGATCCCCCGGCCGAGCGTCGGGATCATCCACATCGGGCCGGCCGGGATGAGCACCGAGGTGATCGTCCTGTAGAGAGCCGGGTCGGACGGTCCCCCTGCGGCGGGTAGCCTTACCCACCGTATGTCAGCGCGCCGCCTGCTCCTCCCGTTGGTCTTCCTGTCCGGCATGACCTCCCTGGCAGTCGAGTTCGGCGCCTCCCGCCTGATGGCTCCCTACTTCGGCACCAGCCTCTACGTCTGGGGGATCCTGATCGGGCTGGTGCTGGTCTATCTGAGCATCGGCTACGTCATCGGCGGCCGGCTGGCAGACCGTTTCCCGAGGGACGACCTCCTCTTTCAACTGACCGCGGTGGCCGCCCTCTGGATCGGGATCATTCCCCTCGTCTCCTACCCGATCCTGCTCCTGAGCCAGCAGGGGTTCGCCAGCCTGAGCGCGGGCCTGGTCCTCGGCACGCTGATCGCGGTGATCCTGCTCTTCGCCGTCCCGGTCGTCCTGCTCGGCTGCGTCTCACCGTTTGCGATCCGGCTGCTGCTCCAGGACATCGCCACCGGCGGCAACACCGCCGGCGCGGTGTACGCCCTGAGTACGGCGGGGAGCATCCTGGGCACCTTCCTGCCGGTGTTCTGGTTCATCCCCACCTTCGGGACCCGGCCGACCCTGATCGGTTTCAGCCTGGCCCTGCTCGCCCTGTCGGCGGCCGGCCTGTGGCCCCGCCGGCGGATCTACGCGGTGCTCGGCATTCTGGTCCTGGCCGGCGGGATCTACGTCCAGTCGGTCGGCATCAAACCGCCCGCCTCGGGCAGCCTGCTCTTTGAGAAGGAATCCGCCTATCACTACATCCAGGTGGTGCAGGACGGCGCGCAGACCAACCTGATCCTCAACGAGGGCCAGGCGATCCATTCCATCTACGATCCCGGCCGGGCGACGACCGGCGGGCCCTGGGACTATTTCCTGCTCGCCAACCTCTTCCGACCGGCGCAGCGGACGGCCCCGACACCGCGGGACGTGGCGATCATCGGACTCGCGGGGGGCACGGCCGCCCGGCAGTACCACCTCGCCTATGGCGACGAGGTGCGGCAGACTGGGATTGAGATCGATCCCGACATCCTCGCGGCCGCCTACAGGTACTTCCACCTGGCCGATACCGGTGTCCATCCCGTCGTCCAGGACGGCCGCTACTGGCTGGCGACCGACTCCCACCGCTACGACGTGATCGTGATGGATGCCTACCGGCAGCCCTACATTCCATTCCACCTGACCACCCGCGAATTCTTTCAGCAGGTGCGCGACCACCTGCGGCCGGGCGGTGTGGCGGTGGTGAACGCCGGCCGGACGCAGACCGATTACCGGCTCGTCGACGCCGTGGCCAGCACGATGAGCGCGGTTTACCCCTCCGTCTACCTGGTCGATGTGCCGCGTTTCAGCAACACCATCGTCTACGGTGCCACCGAGCCCACGACGCTCGAGGACGTGCGCCACAATCTGGGGCTGCCCGAGCAACCGCTGGTGCGTGAGGTCGCTGAGAGCGCGCTGAGTGAGGGCCGCCTCCGCCAGTCGCCGTACCACAGCCAGGTCTTCACCGACGATCTCGCCCCGGTCGAGCGGCTGATCGACCAGATCAT
>CAXMLP010000379.1:0-1518 GCA_964194225.1 uncultured bacterium
GATTCTGATGTTCATGTGCTGCCACCCGTCCCTAACGCCGGCGTCGGCCATCCCACTCACGCTGCGGGCGGTCGGCGGCCTCACCACCCGCGAGATCGCTACCGCGTTTCTCGTTCCCGAGGCAACGATGGCCCCGCGGATCAGCCGGGCCAAGGCGAAGGTCAAAGCATCGAACGAGCCGTTCACGCTCCCGTCCCCGGACAAGCGCGCCGACCGCTTGCGATCGGTGCTCCATGTCCTCTACCTCCTGTTCAACGAGGGTTACGCCAGCAGCAGCGGACCCGACTTGGCCCGCACCGACCTTTCCGGCGAGGCCATCCGCCTCGCCCGGGCCGTGCATGCCGCGCTGCCCGAGGACCCTGAGGTGGCTGGTCTGCTCGCCCTCATGCTGCTTACCGACGCCCGCCGCCCCGCCCGCACCCGGGCCGACGGCGAACTGGTGCCCCTCGCCGAGCAGGACCGCACCCTCTGGGATCGGGGTCTCATCGCGGAGGGGCTGGCCCTCATCACCCGGGCCTTGAAGCGAGGGCAGATGGGCGAGTACCAGGTGCAGGCGGCCATCGTTGCACTCCACGATCAGGCGGCCCGCCATGCCGATACCGACTGGTCCGCGATCCTGTCCCTCTATGACCGGCTCGAACAGATGACCGGCAACCCGATCGTGACCCTGAACCGGGCCGTCGCCGCGGCCATGGCTCACGGACCAGACGCCGGTCTCGCGCTGCTCGACGATCTCGGCGAGCGGCTCGGCGACCATCACCGTCTCCATTCTGTGCGCGCCCACCTCCTCGAGTTGGCGGGCGACACCACGTCGGCGATCGTCGAGTTCCGGGCCGCGGCCGCCCGCTCCATGAACCTCCGCGAACAGCAGTACCTCACCACGAAAGCCGCCCGCCTCGCCACCGAGCCGGCCGACGACTGAAGCATTGGGAGCGGGCGTTCCGACTTTCGACCTATGGCTCTGATCGCTCAGACACGTTCGACGATGTAGAGCCTATTGCCGTCTGGGTCGCGGAGGGAGAACATCGGTGGCACGCCCGGCCAACGCAGGACCTCGGGGTCGGCGTCAAGGCCGCCAGCGCCCAGGGCGGCATGGTCGGCGTCGGCGTCTTCGGTTGTGAAGCGAATGCCGGTATCGATCCCGATGGGCTGGCCGGCAGGCGGCGAAACGAGCGCGATGCTGGTTGCGGCTCCGGGCGGAGCGACTTCGATCCAGCGTTGACCGTCACCGAAGGGGACGTCGAGTCGCTTCTCGAAGCCGAGCTTGCCGACGTAGAACCCAAGCGCTCGCTCGTGGTCTGTGACGGGGACGCCGACCGTTCCCACCTGTGTGATGCGGGTCTTCTGCGCTTCGCTCATGCGATCTTCTTTTTCATTCGTCGTCTTCACGGGTGGTGTCATGACTGCCTCTCTGATCCCGCTGAGCCGTACATCAGGGATCCCGGGGTGGTGAGCAACTCGCCGGTCTCCAGCCACGTCTTCAGGCCGGAGAGAATCATCGGCCAGCCGCCGTAGAGC
>CAXMLP010000380.1:0-13410 GCA_964194225.1 uncultured bacterium
CCGTTACAGTCCACTAGTGGCGGTTACGGGCCACTAGAGCTCGACCTCTTCGGGCTCCTTCTTGTTCCGCTGGTTCAGGAGGCGGATGAAGTCCTGAGCGCGGGCGAGAGCCTTCCAACGCTCCGGGAAAAAGTCCTGCGCCACAGTTTCGCGGCTGGGGAGCTGGTACACGGTGACGCACCACTTTTGTAGGGTGCGCGTGACCTCCACCTCGAAGTCAGTGTCCGTGGTGGTGTAGCGCACGACCTTGTCGTCTTCGTCAAACCGTCTCTTTCCAGAAATAGCCATAGCAATTGATGATTGGGGGAGGGCAAAAGCTCATTGAGCCTGCTGCGATTATAGCGGCGGCGGATCGTTTTCACCCGCGACCAGGGCTCGGATGACTGGCAGGAGGATTTCACGGAGGTCCTGACGGCCGAGCGCGAGGGTGATATTGGCGAGGAGGTAGCCGGGAATCTCGCCGGTGTCGTAATAATCCCCATCGAATTCGAGCGCCACGACATTGCCGTTTCGGATCGTGCTTCGAATGGCATCGGTGAGCTGGATCTCGCCGCCGGCGCCGGGTTTGGCGTTGTCAAGGGCGACCAGGACATCGTTCGCGAGAACGTAACGGCCGAGGATCGCGAGGTCGGAGGGCGCCTCGCCGGCGGCCGGCTTCTCGACGACGTCCGACACCTGGTGGACCCGTCCCTCGACTCCGCTGGTGGCGATGATGCCGTAACGGCTGACCTGGTTCGCCGGGACACGGCGCGCGGCGAGGACGGTCGCCCCCTCCAGCAAGTGGACGTCGATCAGCTGCCGCAGCACCGGGGCTTTGCCGATCAGGACATCGTCGGCGAGCAGCACCGCGCAGGCCTCATCGCCGACGAGGCGGCGGGCGGTCCAAACCGCATGGCCGAGCCCGAGCGGCCGCTTCTGCTGGATGTAGCTGATATCCATCTGCTCGCTCAGCTCGTCCAGCTTGCTGAGCACCTCGAGGAGCTCATCCTTGCCGCGTTCGCTGAGGTAGAGCTCGAGCTCGAGGCTGCGGTCGAAGTGGTCCACGATGGCGCGCTTGCCGCCCCCGGTGACCATGATCACCTGCTCGATGCCGGACGCCCTCGCCTCCTCCACCCCGTACTGGATGGTTGGCTTGTCGACCAGGGGAAGCATCTCCTTCGGCTGCGCTTTGGTGATCGGCAGGAAGCGAGTGCCGAGGCCCGCCGCCGGAAAAACCGCCTTTCGCACCAGCCGGGGGGGCATCTCCGACAATGTATCGACAATGAGTGTCGAGAACGAGTTCAGCACGATCACGCCCGGCGCCGAGAACAGCATCGAGAGGGACGTCGATGCGAGCCTGGTGACAACCCATGTCGGTGGCCGTGGGGTCTTCTCGACGCCGGCCATGATCGGCCTCATGGAATGGTGCAGCCACGGCGCTGTGGAAGCTCAGCTGCCGGCGGGCTACACCACGGTCGGCTTCGAGGTCTGCGTCCGCCACCTCGCCGCCACCGAACCGGGTCGCCGAGTCACCGTTCGTTCACGACTGACCAGGGTCGAGGGCCGAAAGCTCTTCTTCGATGTGGAATGCCATGAGGGCGACAAGCTCTGTGGCAACGGGACCCACCGGCGCGTCATCGTGCCCGCCTGGACCGGTTAGTTGGGCTCTTGCTCGGACCCGGGGCGGGGCCTTGCGCAGCGGGCGGCCGGTTCCCGGCTCGCAGCCGCTCGGCCACCAGCATCGTCACCTTCCTGAGCCCGCTGTTGTCCGCGACGACCTTCGGCCCCCGCACCTTGCGGTCCCGCGCGTCCACGCGGGAGCGCTCGGGGGGTGGCAGCATCTCGATGTCCTCGTTCACGGCGGCGCCGATTCTACCGCCGCGGGCCCTCGGTGGCCGCGCTTGACCACCCCGCTGTCGAGCGGCCAGGTGGGGCGGGCGGGCAGGCCGACGGTAACCGCCGAGGCGATCGAACAGGCCGCCCGCGACCTGGCTCCCCACCTGCGGCCGACGCCGCTCCAGTTCTCGCGCGCCTTCACCGCCAAGGCCAACTGCGAGGTCCATCTGAAGCTGGAGGGGACCCAGCCGATCCGCGCCTTCAAGGTCCGCGGAGCGCTGAACAAGATCATCCGGATGAGCGCGGGCGACCGGGCCCACGGGGTGATCACAGCGTCCGCGGGCAACCACGGCCAGGGCGTCGCCTACGGGGCCCTCACCTTTGGCATCCCGGCCACCGTCTACGTGCCGGCCAACGCGAACCCCCTCAAGATCGACGCGATCCGTCGCCTCAAGGCGCGGGTTGTGGAGCACGGCAACAGTTACCAGGAAGCGTTCCTTGAGGCCCAGGCGCACTCGGGTGAGATGACCTTCGTCCCGGCCTATGACGACGCCGATGTCATCGCCGGGCAGGGGACGATCGGGGTGGAGCTGCTGGCTGACCTGCCCGCTTTCGACACCGCCATCGTGCCGATCGGCGGCGGCGGCCTGATCGCCGGCATCGCCAGCTACCTGAAGCAGCGTCGCCCCGAGATCCGAATCATCGGCGTGGAGCCGACGGGCGCGGCCGGCATGAAGCGCTCACTCGAGGCGGGTGAGCCTGTGACGCTGGCGCGCGTGGACACGATCGCCGACGGTCTGGCGGCCAGCCGGCCGGGCAATCTCTGCTTCGAGATCGTCCGCCGCCACGTGGACGAGGTGCTGCTGGTGGAGGAGGACGAGATGCTGCGCGCCATCCGCCTTTACTTCAGCTGGGAGCATCTGCTCGCCGAACCTGGGGGCGCGGCAGCGCTGGCGGCGCTGCTCTATCACTACTCGCCGAGCCCCGGTGAGCGGGTGGTGTTGATCCTCAGTGGCGCCAACGTGACCGACGAAGTGATGCTCCGAGCGTTAAAGTCACGTTAGTTTTTCAGATGGAGGCTGATCAAGTGGGGTGGTTCATTAAATGAAGGCCTACGTCCTCATCAACGCGTCGCCCGGTCACGCGATCGACGTCGCCAAAGCCCTTCAGGGTGTGCCCGGGGTGACCGCGGCCGACGCGATCACCGGTGAGTACGACGTCGTCGCCGTCTGCGAGGCGCGGGACGTGGCGGGGATCGGCAACGTGATCGTCGAACACATTCAGAAGGTCGAGGGTGTCTTCAAGACCGTGACCTGCCTCGCCGTGCGCTGAACAGCGCGGAGAGGCGTCCCCTGAGCCGGCTGAGCAGCCGCCGGTCCGGGGCAGCGGCGGGCGGCCGCCGAAAGGCGGTAAGAATGGCGCGACGAACACTGTCCACCACTTTCAGGACGCGACGGGAGGGGTTCCACCAAACGGGAGCGTCCGGGTAGACCGGCCGGCCGACAGTGATCGTGACCGTGCCCCGCAGGCGAAGCTGGTCGATCCCCTCGATCGCGATCGGCACGATCGGCACACCGGCCTGGAGCGCGAAGTGGGCAACCCCCTTCCGAAGCGGTCGAAGAGCCCGGCCGCGCGAATACCGCCCCTCCGGGAACATCAGCACCCGTCCGCCCTGCGAGAGGACGTGATACACGCTGGCCACCCCCATCAGGTCCAGCTCGCCCTCCTTCGGCGCTATGGCGAACACCCCCACCCGGCGGACGATGGCCCTCTTCCAGGCCCGGTCGAAGACGGTGTCCCTGCGGGCCATTGAGTAGATCATCGGCAGCGGGTCGGGCAGCCCCACGACCAGGAGGGCAGGGTCGAACCAGGCCTGGTGGTTGCTCGCCAGGATGCACGGACCCGGCGGGAGGTTCTCCAGGCCCTGGATCCGGAACCGAAAGAGGCGGGGGAGCAGCCACTTGAGCAGGGCGATGATCCACATGTACAGGCGGGGCGGGTGCGCAGGGTCGGGGTGCAGCAGGGGGTCGGGCGGTCCCCAGGCGCCCGCCACGGCGGCCCGGTAATCGGGGCCGGTGTAGGTCTCCAGGCCCGGCGCGGGGCTACGGTTTGAGGAAGTCAGCGAGTTGCTGATTGAACTCCTCGGGGCGTTCAGCCTGGGGGGTGTGGCCGGCACCCTGGATCACAACGAGGCGCGACCCGGGCAGGGCTCGGTGCGCACGGGTGGCGTGCTCCAGGGGAAAGAGCGGGTCGTTTGCACCCCAGATAAGCATCACCGGCGCCTTGATCTGGCCGAGCCGGCGGCTGACGTCCATCTCACCGAAAAAGGAGCGTGGGCTTGCGATCGAGCGCATCGTCGCCAGGTAGGCAGCGGGGTAGCCCTCCGCGGCGTACATCTCTCGCAGGTGGCCGAGGTACTCGTCGCTCATCGTCTTCTCGAGCTCTCCCGCCGCTCCGATGTAGCGCGCCGCAAAGCGGCGGATCACCGGCGCCGGCGCGAGGCGGAGGGCATGCTTCATGCCGTGGAGCAGGGTCTCTCCCACTTTTGGCATCAGCATCACCGGGAAGTACGGCTGGATCTTCGGCCGGCCCAGGCCGAGGGAGTTGACCAGCACCAGCCGGCTCAGCCGCTCGGGATAGTTGAGAGCCATCTCGAGAGCGATCCGGCCCCCCATCGAGGTGCCGACGATCGCCGCCCGCTGCAGACCGCGCTCCTCCATGTAGCGATCCGCCATGCGGGCGAAGTAGGGGATGCCGTAGCGGGCCGTGCGCGGCTTGTCGCTGCGTCCGTAGCCGGGCAGGTCCGGCGCGAAAACCCGGTGCTGCTGGACGAGGGCGGGCAGGGTGAATCGCCATTCGATATAGCCGGAGGAGCCGATGCCGTGGATGAACAGGACGGGGGTGCCCCGGCCGCCATAGGTGTGGTGGAGCGTCAGCCGGCCCCCCACCTTCACAAACCCGGAGCGGAGCGCCACCTCAGGACGCCGTCCCGGGCAGGGGGAGGTTCGCCGGCTCGCCCGACCGGCTGACACGCCGCTCGCCGGCGTGGATCACGGTGACCGCGCCAGGGCCGCGAGCGGTCCACCGCTCGCCGTCCCAGACCGCTGCGGAGCGCTCGTCGATACCGACCACGACCACTCCGTCGACCGGGGCACGCTCCAGCGCGGACTCCACCCATTTGTGGCCGAAGGTCTCGAAGTGGGGGCAGACCGCGACGCGGGGGACCGCCGCCAGCGCCGGCCGGTAGTTGCGTTTGACATGGCCCGGGAAGCGATCGCGAATCAGGGTCCACTCGCCCAGTGCCATGGCGCCGGCGCTGGAGCCGGCAAGAACCGCCCCCTCCTCCCAGCGCCGGCGGATGACCGCCCAGACCGCAGAACCGCCGAGCGCGGCCGCGACATGGCCGGGGTCTCCCCCGCCGAGATAGAAGAAGGACCCCGCCGCCGCCCGCTCGGCGATCTCCTCGCTGTTCGCGTGCGTGCGGGTCAGCACCGGCAACTCCTCCACCTCGAGGCCCAGCTTGGCGAACCACCGCGTCGCAGTGGCGATGGTGGCGGCGGGTCCGTAGCGGGCGGCGGCAGTGGCCAGCACGTAGGCGCGGCCCGGTCCAGCATTCTGTGCTGCATGTGGCCCACCACCAGCCGCAGCTTTGGTGCCGGCGGCCTCCACCAGGAGGCGATCCTGCTCCTCATTTCCCGGCTTGAATTCATCTCCACCGACCAGCGCAAGGAAGCCCGTCACGTGTGTGGGTAGCATATGGCGCTGATGGCCGACCGCCCGGTGAGGGTGCGGATGGCTCCGAGTCCCACCGGGCCGATCCACGTGGGCAGCGCCAGAACCGCCCTCTTCAACGTCCTCTTCGCCCGCCGCCAGGGTGGGAAATTCATCCTGCGCATCGACGACACCGATCTCGAACGATCCACCGCAGCCGACGAGGAGTACATCTACGACGGCCTCCGCTGGCTTGGTCTGCAGTGGGACGAGGGACCGATCCGGCAGTCGGAGCGCCTTGACATCTATCGCGCGGAGGCGGTCCGGCTGATCGAGGCGGGCCACGCCTATCGCTGCTACTGCACCCCCGATGAGCTGACGGCCGAGCGCGAGGTGGCCCAGCGCGACAAGCTCCCCTTCAGGTACTCGCGGCGCTGTCTGTCCGATCCTCCCCACGGGCGAAGCAGGTTCGTCGTCCGCTTCAAGGTTCCGGCCGGCGTCGCCATCGAATTCGACGACCTGATCAGGGGTTCCATGAGCTTTGCGAGTGACCTGATCGGGGACCCGGTGATCGTCAAGACGGACGGGTTTCCGACCTACAACTTCGCCAGCCCGATCGACGACAGCCTGATGAACGTGACTCATGTCATCCGCGGCGAGGAGCACCTCTCCAACACCCCGACGCAGCTCATGATCATCGACGCCCTCGGCCACCCCCGGCCCGAAGCGACCGCCCACATCCCGTTGATCCTGGCTCCCGACCGGACCAAGCTGAGCAAGCGAAGGCATCCCGCCCTGATCACCCAGTTCCGAGATTGGGGCTACCTGCCCGAGGCGATGATCAACTATCTCGCCCTTCTGGGTTGGAACCCGGGCAGCGAGCAGGAGATCTTTTCGATGGCCGAGCTGGAGACGATCTTCGACCTCGGCCGGGTGCAGCAGAGCGGTGCCATCTTCGACCGCGAGAAGCTCGATTGGATCAATGGCCTTCACATCCGCGCGCTCGAGATCGATGAGCTCGCCCGCCGCCTCCGACCGTTCCTGCCCGAACTCGATGAGGCGATGGTCCGCCGCGCCGCGCCGGCCCTGCGGGACAGGATGAAGACCCTGGCCGACGCGACCGAGCTCCTCACCTACCTCTGGGAGGAGCCGCCCATCCCCGAGCTCGATACCGAGTCGGCGGACCGGCTCAGGGCAGCGGTGGCGGCCCTTCGTTCGAGTGACTGGGACCCGGTCCCGATCGAGGCCGCGCTGGAGAAGGTCCGGGCGGATGCTGGCTGGTCGCGCAACCAATTATTCAAGCCGATCCGGCTGACGGTCACGGGCGGTAACTCGCCGCCCATCCATGACACCCTGGCACTGCTGCCGAAGGCCGAGGCCCTGGGCAGGATGGAGCGAGCACTTTGAATTTTCTCGAGATCCAGATCGACCTCAACCCCAACCTTTTCACAATCGGGCCCCTGGTCCTCACCTGGCACGGCGTGTTCAGCGTGCTCGGGATCCTGGCCGGGATCCGAATGACGCAGTGGCTGGCCTGGCGGCATGACCAGATCGACGGCGAAAAGGTTTACGACGCCTCGTTCTGGGCGGTCGTCGTCGGCCTGGTCGGCGCCCGGCTTCATTTCGTGTTGGAGAACTACAGGCTTTTCAGCGGCCACCTGCTAAAGGTGTTCGCGGTCAACGAGGGCGGCATCAGCCAATGGGGCGGCGTCTTCGGCGCGATGGTGGGCATCTGGATCTGGTCCCGCCGGCATGCGGTCTCCTTCTGGAAACTTCTCGACGCTGTGGGGCCGCCCGCGCTCGTCGGCCTGGCGATCGGCAGGATCGGCGATGTCATCAATGGGGAGCATCACGGCACCGTGACCTCGCTGCCGTGGGGAGTCCGCTACGTCAATCCGCACACGCTCGGCCAACCCGACCTTGTGGTCCACCCGGAGGTCGCCTACGAGATGATTCTCTGCGCGGTCATCATCGCCGTCCTCCTCCCGTTCATGGGCCGGCTCAAGGCCGCCCTGCCCGACGGCGTGACCGGGCTCATCTTCCTGGCCCTCTACGGCGTCGGCCGGTTCCTGCTCAGTTACCTGCGCGCTGACCAGGTGGAATCCGGGCTCCGACAGGCGCAGTGGGCGTCGCTGTTGATGATCGCGCTTGCGATTGGCCTCAGTGCCTACCTGCTGCGGCGAGGAAGCGGAGAGCCCGCTCCGGCGCCTCCGGCGAGTGCCTGAAGAAGACGTAGACATCCATTCGGGCGGCCTCCTCGACGACCCGATCCAGCCACGGCACCAGCTCCTCGTCCAGATAGTCACGGCGCAGCCGGTAGTAGCGAAAGGGCCCTGCCGGTTCGGCTCGGGGCCAGTCCTCCTGGTCCGTAACGACCACGGCGCCGCCATGGGCGCCAACCAGTTGCCTCACCTCCTCGTCGAACCAGCAGGGGTCCCAGAACTCGACCGCCGCTGGCCGATTGAGGCCCTGGAGCAGTGTCTCGAGGAGCTCCAGGTCGCGCTTCCTGGTGGGTGGGAACTGGAGCAGCACGGGACCGGCCCGCTCTCCGAGGGGAGCCATCTGGGCGCCGAAATCCCGCGCCGCGTCAGCCTTTGGGAAGGCCGCCGCGGAGTAGGTCAGGCTGCGCTGCGCCTTGAGGCAAAAGCGGAAACCGGCGGGCGTCGACCTGGTCCAGGCCGCCAGCGCGACGGGGCTGGGAAACCGCTGGAAGGTGTTGTTGACCTCGACCGCGTTCAGCCGCTTGGCGTACTCCTCGAGGAACCGTCCCGGCGACGTCTTCTCCGGATAGAAGTTGCCGCGCCACTCGACGTAGCTGAACCCACTGGTGCCGATGTGGAGCATTTCGCGAAAGCGTAGTGGTGAGGCGAGGCAGTCGGCTGCCGCTCAGCCCGGCTGAGCGAACCTGCGACTACCTGTGCACTACTTGGGGGTCGGCAGCGTGATGAACGGCGTTCCGCTCGTCGATAGCGGCAGGGTGCCGTTCCACTTCTGAACGGCCAGGTACTGGATCAGCTCGGGCGTCAGGTTCTGCTGGCGCAGCCGGTTGGCCTCCGCGTCGCCCTGGGCCTGGGCGATCTGAGCGGTCTTGGCGCCCTCGGCGACGGCCGCCGCCTTCTGGGCGTCGATCTTCGCCTGTTCCAGCTGCTGGGCCGACACCTGCTTGGCCTCGATCGCCTTGATGTACGCGTCGGAAAAGCCGATGTTGGTGATGAAGATGTCGAGCACCTCGATCCCATACTCGCGCGCCTTCTCCTTGAGCTTGTCGCGAGTGCTGTTCCGGATCGCCTCGCGGTTGGCGAGGATCTCGGTGGTGGAGTACTTGGGAACAACCTCTTTCACGTAGTCGGTGAGGCGGGGTCGAACACCTTCGCCGCGAAATCGAGCCCGACGGTGTTGTAGAGCTCATAGGCCTTGTTGGGATCGATCTTGTAGTTGACGCCGCCATCCAGCTTCACCGATTGGAGCTCCCTGGATGAGGCGTTCACCTCCTTGAAGACATGGTTCTGGGTCCGCACGTCGACCTCGACGATGTTCTGGGCGCCGGGCAGGACGAAGTTCCAGCCCGGCCCGCGGACATTGGAATCGGCCTTGCCCCAGGTGGTGACGATGCCGACGTGGCCCTGCGGCACCTGGGATCCGCCAATCAGGGTGAACATCAGGAGGAGAAATCCGAGGAGCACCACCACGCCGGCGCCCACGACCAGGCGGCCGGGCAGCAGCAGCGGTTTTCTGACGTTCATTTCCACTTATCCATCATTGCTTCGTCCTGCTTGCGCCGGTACTCCTCCTGTGACCTGGACCGCCAGAGGTAAAAACTCACGAGGCGGTAGAGCATCAGGAGTCCGAAGACGACAACGATCAAAAGCGTGATCGCGCCGATCAATCGCGCCATTACCGGTCCGCCTTCACAGGTCCAACTGGGCTGGACGACTCTCGAGGCAACTCGTTGCCCGACGGCGGGCGGAACCACTTCACGCGCTCGTTATCCCACTGATGGGACGGGGCGTCAATGGTCGGTCGGCGGCGCGGCCGGGTCCTCAGCCACCGCCCCTGCGAGCAGCTCGCTCGGCGGCGGGTCCTTCATGACGCGGGCCCGCAGCTGACCGCAGGCGGCATCGGCCTCCCTGCCCCGGGTGTCCCGGATGGTGACGTTGAGGCCCAGGGACTTGATCCGGTCGGCGAAGTGGCGCAGGGCGACGCGGCTGGGGCCCCTGAACTGGGTGTCCTCGACCGGGTTCCAGGGAATCAGGTTGACGTGGGAGAGGTAGGGGTCAAGGAGGCTGGCGAGCTCGTCCGCATCGCGGTCGCTGTCGTTGACCCCGGCGAGGACCACCCATTCGTATGACACCCGCCGGCCGGTCCGGCGCGCGAAGTCTCGCGCGGTGCGGATCAGCTCGGTGAGCGGGTAGCGCCGGTTGATCGGGACGAGGTAGTCGCGCAGCTCGTCGCGGGCGGCATGGAGGGAGATGGCCAGGGTGACCGGCAGCTTCTCCTCTGCCAATTCGACGATCCGCGGCACCAGCCCGGCGGTCGAGATCACCACGCGCCGGGGGCTGATCCCGAGCAGGTCGGGATCCGCGATGAGGCGGACCGAATCCACGACGGCGCGGTAATTTGCCATCGGTTCGCCCATTCCCATGAAGACGACATGGGAGAGCCGGCGCTTCTCCGGTGCCAGCCGTCGAGCGGCGTCCAGGGCCTGGTCAAGGATCTCGTGAGCGGCCAGGTTGCGGCCGAATCTACCCTGTCCCGTCGCGCAGAAGGGACAGCCGATCGGACAGCCCACCTGGGAGGAGATGCAGAGCGTGGTGCGGCTGGGATATCTCATCGTCACCGCCTCCACGGTGTAGCCACCATCCAGCCGGTAGAGGGCCTTGCTGGTCTGCCCGTTGTCGGCCTGGGACTCGGTGACCAGCTGGAGCGAGCTGAGCCGGAAGGCGTCGCTGAGGTCGTCGCGAAGCGCGGCGGGCAGGTCGTGCATCTCCGCAAACGAAGGAGCACCGCGCGCGATCCAGCCCCGGATCTGCCGGGCCCGGAACGCCGGCTGACCGCGCCCGGCGAGCCAGCCTTCGAGCTCCGCCTGGCCTATCGAGGTGAAGGCAGGTCGGGCGGCCGGCTGGGGGGGGCTGGCGATGACCACGATGGCTACCATACCCAGCGTGCGCCACCGGGGAACCCTTCGCCCGAGGCCGGGCTCGGGATCCCCGCTCCTGGCCGTTCTGGCTGCCCTCGTCCTGGTGGTGGTTGTCCCGCCCGTTCAGACCTCTGCCGCGGACGAACTCCCACCCGGGGCCCTCGACCCCGCCCACCACGACAGCATCGCCCCCGGCTACTGGCTGCCCCTCCTCGCCGCCCCGCCCACCCCGGAGGATTACCGGCCGCCACCCGGGCCGCGCCTGCTGCGGCCGACGCGAGGGCCGCTCACGCAGCCCTTCGGCTGCACCAACTTCGAGCTTGAGCCGAGACGGACCAGCTGCCCGGGAGGATTCCATGATGGCCTGGACCTGGCCGACCCGGAGGGCGCTCCGATCCGCGCCGCGGGCCCGGGGATCGCCTATCCGCTGCCCGACTACCAGCACTACGGTAACCACGTGTTGCTTCAGCACCAGGCGGGGCTGGCCACGCTCTACGGCCACCTGGTCCGCATGAACGTCGCCTGGGGGCAGTCCGTGAAAGCGGGCGAGGTGATCGGCTGGGTGGGGTCGACCGGAAACTCGACGGGGCCGCACCTGCACTTCGAGGTGCGCTTCGCGGGCGTCGCCGTCGACCCCGCCCCCTACCTCGAGGGCAGTCCGCCCGACCCATTCCCGCTCCCCGCCGGATGGCCCGGGATGCCGCCTGACGATTACCTCGGGCTCAATTGACGCCACGCCTGCGCGCTGAGTCAGTCCGGCGAAATCCGCCGTGAAAACTGCTCGCCGCTCTGGAGCACCTGCCCCTCGTCCACCAGCTTTTTCAGGTGAGCCTGGACTGTCATCTCGGCAGCCCGCAGCAGTGCTTCGTCGGTGACCTCACCGGCGTAGACGCGGCGGGTCAGCTCATTGGCGCCCGCCGGGCCGGCCGCCAATGCCTCGAGAACCTGGCGCTCCCGCGCCAGGCGGTGGCTCCGGTACTCCTGCAGCTTCGGCAGGGGGTCCTTCACCGGCTCGTGGTGGCCGGGAAACAGAATCTCGGGCCGCAATGCGATGACCCTGTCCAGGGACCGGAAATAGGCCGCCATGTCGCCGTCGGGGTAGGTGATCATCGTGCTGCCCCGGCCAAGCACCAGGTCCCCGGTGAAGATCGCCCGGTCCTCCTCCCGCACAAAGCAGAAGTGGTCACTGGCGTGGCCGGGCGTGAAGAGGGCGCGGAGCTTGACCCTGCCGACCTGGAGGATGTCGCCATCCTTCAGTTCGGGATGGCGGAGCACCCGGGCATGGTGGCGGGCGGCGAGGCGGGCCGCCAGCGGAAGGTGGTCGGGGTGGGAATGGGTGACGAGCACGAGGCCCACAGTCGCACCGGCGAGGGCGCCCTCGAGCTTGGCGAGATGCTGGTCATCGTCGGGACCGGGATCGATCACGACCGCGACTGGGTCGCCCTCCAGGATCCAGGTATTGGTTCCCGGCCCGGTATAGGGCCCCGGGTTGCCGGCAACGACTCGTCTCACTCGCACGAGTGGATAGGCTAATGCGGTGATTGAGCTGCCGGAGCCACGTCCCTCCACACTCGATGAGGTGATCGACACCCGGCGCCACCTCCACCGCCATCCCGAGGTCAGCTTCGACGAGCATCAGACCTCCCACCTCATCACCAAAAGGCTCGAGTCATTAGGCTTGACGATCCACGACTGCCCGACCGAGACCGGCGCCCTGGCGACCCTCGAGGGCGGCCGCCCGGGCCGGACCATCATGCTCCGCGCCGACATCGATGCGCTCCCCATCCTGGAGGAGTCGGGCGTCGACTTTCCCTCCGCCGCCGAGGGCCGGATGCATGCCTGCGGCCACGACGGCCACACCGCGATGCTGCTGGGAGTGGCCCGCACCCTCTCCGAGGTCGCGGAGGATCTCGCCGGCCAGTACCTCTTCGTTTTCCAACCCGCCGAGGAGATCGTCGAGGGAGCGAAGGCGATGATCGAGAGGGGCTTTTTCAACGCCCATCACCCGGATGCCGCGCTGGCCCTGCACCTCCAACCGGCCATGGAGTCGGGAACGGTGGCCATGAAGCCGGGCCTTCAGTGGGGCGGTTCCGATGCGTTTGAGGTCCTCCTCCAGGGGCCCGGCGGCCATGGCGGCTTGATCCGGCGGGCGGGCAACGTGCTGGCCGCTCAGGCGTTCGTCGTCTCCCGCCTCGACACCATCGTCGAGGGACTGGAGGCCGAGGGCACCCCCGCCCTGGCGAGCGTCGGGGATGTCCGGACGGACGGTCTTTTCAACGTGGTGCCCCGGCGGGTGTGGATCTATGGCAGCTTTCGCACCTTCAACGCTCCCCAGCGGGCGGAGGCGATCGACCGGTTCCGTGGGCTGCTGCTCGAGACCGAGAGCGAATTCCAGATCCGGGCCGAGCTCAAGCTGATCCATGGCACGGTGCCGATGATCAACGACGTCGCAGTCACCCGCACCGTGCTGGAGACCGGCCGGGAGCTGATCGGCGCCCGCGCCATCCAGCTCGACAAGCCGATGACGGTCAGCGACGACATGGCCGAATTCCTGGTCCATGTTCCTGGTTGCTATTTCAACCTCGGCGCACGACCAGCCGGCCTGGAGGTCGTTCCCTCCCTGCACCAGTCGACCATGAGAATCGACGAGGCGGCCTTCGCCACCGGGGTCAGGGTGATGGCGGGCTCGGCGGGCCGCCTCCGGGAGGGGGGAGGGGGGGTCAGCCCCCTGCCCGGCCAGCCGCCCC
>CAXMLP010000381.1:0-2176 GCA_964194225.1 uncultured bacterium
GTTGAGGATCGACTCGCCCTGGGTTCGGGAGTTGGACGGCGGCGATGGCAGCTGGGGAGGATCGGGGGGACCTTGTGGAGACGCGACAGGGCCCCTTCCGATCACATGAGTTTGGTCGCTCGTCGGAAGGGGCCCGGAAGGGCTTTATGCCGATGGCGATCGTATGGGCGTGCGAGCTCGATGTCGACATGTACGCGGCGGCGGGCCGCGACGTTGACGTGCCTCGACCGGAGTGTCCGGGGTGCCGCCGGCCGATGCGGTTCTGGGGGTGGTATGAGCGCGACGTCCGGGTGAGCGCCGAGGTGATCTACCGGCTGTTGGTGCGCCGCGCCCGCTGCTGTGCGCGCACGCACGCTCTGCTGCCCGGGTTCGTGACCTGGGGCCGTCTTGATGCGGTTGAGGTGATCGGCTCCGCGCTGGCGACGATGTGCGCGGGCGAGGGCATGCGGCGGGCGGCCGAGGAGTTGGGGTTGAAGCACACCACGGTTCGGGACTGGCGGCGCCGGTTCGCCCGGCGCGCTGAGCTGTTGGCGGTCGGGTTCAGCCGGTTCTGCGTGGCTCTTGGTGATCTCGCTCCTCGGCTGTCGGGCCGGCCCGATGCGGTGGCGGTGGCGGCGGCCACCGCATCGTGGGTCGCGGCCAGACGGCGCTTCGGCGGCGGGGTTGGCTCGCTGTGGCGGCTGGCGAACGCCGTGGTCGGCGGGCACCTGCTGTCCACCAACATCGATCCGCCCTGGGCAGCGATGTGAGCTTGCCGTTGGATGCTCATCGATGCTTGCCGACCGTCGGCGAGCCATCGAAAAGGAGCCATCTGATGGACAACCACAGCGGTGACCGGGCCGAGGAAGTCGCCTTGTTCCGTTTCAGCGTGATCTCCGAAGCGGTGAGCGCATCGCTGAGCTCCGCCGAGCGGGGCCTGATCGTGCGGGCTCTCGCGGCGCGTACCTGGACCAGTCCCGAGGGTGTCGAGCGGTCCTTGTCCCGAGTCACGATCGACCGGTGGGTGGCCGCCTATCGACGTGACGGTTTGGCCGGTCTGCGGCCGATGCCACGCGCCGATCGAGGGCGGGCCCGGTCCCAGGGCCGGTGGTTGGAAGAAGCGGAGCGGTTGCGTCGGGCGTTGCCGACACGCTCGTCAGCTCAGATCGTTGATGCCATCGCCCGAGCTCACGGGGTGGTGCTGTCGGAGCGGACGGTGCGAGCGCATCTGCGCCGGGCGGGACTGAGTCGGGCGGTGCTGACCGCGGAGCCGACCCGGGCGTTCGGTCGTTACGAGGCGTCGGCACCGAACGAGATCTGGATCGGCGACGTGCTCGTGGGTCCGTTCGTCCCTCACCCGCGGGTGGCCGGCGCCAAACGAGCGAAGCTGTTCGTGCTGGTTGACGATTACAGCCGGCTGTTGGTGCACGGACGGTGGATGACCGAGGAGAACACTCGGGCCGGCCAGGACGTGCTCCGCTCGGCCATCGCCCGCCGCGGCCTGCCCCAAATCCTGCACGTCGACAACGGGGCTCCCTACGCGAATCATCAGCTCGCCCGGGCGTGCGCGGTGCTGGGCATCCACCTCGTGCACTCCAAGCCTTACGCGCCTCAAGGCCGCGGAAAACAGGAGCGACTGAACTCCTACATCCGCCAATCGTTCATCGCCGAGATGGAAGACCGCGGCATCGCCGACTTCGAGGAGCTCAACGACATGTTCATGGCCTGGGCCGAGCAGATCGCCAACACCCGCATCCACGCCGAGACCAAGCAGCCCCCCATGGAGCGTGGGCATCTCCCCGTCGGCCGGACGGGTGATTATGACGCTTGACGGTACTGCTGTTCCCACTCGAGTGGAGCGACACTGTCGAGGGTGGTGTGAAGCCTCGATGTGTTGTACCAGTTGATCCAACGGAAGATGGCCTGGCGGGCTTCGGCTCGGGTGGCGAACACCCGGCCTTGCAGACATTCTCGCTTGAGCGATTCCCAGAACGATTCCGCCACGGCATTGTCCCAGCAGATCCCGGTCTTGCCGACCGAGGGTTGCAGCTGGCGGACCTGACAGAAGTCCAGGTAGTCGTTCGAGGTGTATTGACTGCCCCTGTCCGCGTGGGCGATCACGCCGGCCACGCAGCGCTCACCGCCCCGGGCGGCGATAGCCATGCCCAGCGCGTCGAGGACGAGCTCGGTGCGCATG
>CAXMLP010000382.1:0-2365 GCA_964194225.1 uncultured bacterium
AGATGTGTATAAGAGACAGCTCCATTTGCGATCTTGCGGCGGGTGGATATCGCCAAAAGGCAGGCAGGGCAGGACTAAACTCTCGGCCGTCTGTCTTGACTA
Source organism: uncultured bacterium (assembly GCA_964194225.1). GTDB lineage: Bacteria > Chloroflexota > Dormibacteria > Dormibacterales > Dormibacteraceae > CAXMLP01. Next base: position 103 of record CAXMLP010000382.1, read on the forward strand.
AGCGGCTCCAGCAACACAGGACCTCGAGGGGTCACCGGACCCGCGCCCGAATCCACGCCTTCTGGTCACCGATCGGCCAGCGAGCTCGACGAAACGGCCGACTGAGGCTGCTCGGCGTGGTGATGGCGGGTCTCCTCGTGCTCGCCGGCATGGGCGACGTGTACGCCGAACAGTACCTGTCGACCCTGCCTTCGGTGAAGGGCCTCGACGCGGCCAGCTTCACGGGAGACACCTTCATCTACGACCGGAACGGAGTGCAGCTGGCCGATCTCGGCGACAACGGGAACCACCGCCAGTACCTGACGCTCAAGCAGATCTCGCCTCTCATGGTCAAAGCGACCATCGATATCGAGGACAAAAACTTCTACCGCAACTCGGGCTTCGATCTGACGGGCATCGCCCGCGCCGCGGTCGACAACTACCGCAGCCGACGGGTGGTCGGCGGTGGCAGCACCATCACCCAGCAGCTGGCCAAGCAGATCCTCCTCACACCCGAGCAGTCCTACAACCGGAAGATGAAGGAGCTGGTGCTCGCCTACCAGCTGAGCCAGACCTACACCAAGGACCAGGTCCTCGAGCTCTATCTGAACAAGAGCTACTACGGCCAGCAGGCCTATGGGGTGGAGGCGGCCGCCCAGACCTACTTCAAGAAGCCGGCCAAGGACCTCGACGCGGCGGAGTCGGCGCTGCTCGCCGGAATACCCCAGGCGCCCACCGAATGGAACCCGATCACCCATCCCGAACGGGCCAAGCTGCGGCAGCTCGAGGTTCTCCACGCGATGACCAACCAGCGGCACCTGACGCCCGAAGAGTCGGCCGCCGCCGCCGCCCGGGTTCTCGACATCAAACCGCCCCGGAACGAGTTCAAAGCGCCGCATTTCGTGAACTACGTGCAGGACGAGCTGCGCCGGCTGGGCTTCAAGCCCGGCATTCAGCAGCTCTTCGTCACGACCACCCTCGACTACGGCAAGCAGAAGATGGCAGAGGACATCATCCGGGACAACCTGGCCAACATGCGCTGGCGGGACCCGGGTGGCCAGCTTCACTCGGGGATGACATCGCTCGATCCCCACACCGCGCAGATCATCACGTTCGTCGGCAGCGACGATTACAACAGCGAGGCCGGCCAGTACGACTACATCTATGAACGCTCCCGAAACACGGGTTCATCGATGAAGGTGTTCACCTATGCGGCGGCCCTCAACAGTCGCCGGGTCACGACCGAGTCGCTGATCGTCGATGGTCCCAGCCCCTACTTTCTTCCGGGCGGCGGGACTGGGTTCTTCAACTACGACAAGAGCACTCACGGGACCCTCCCACTGCGCGAGGCCTGGTCCAATTCGCTGAACATCCCGGCCCTCAAGGTCGAGCTCGTCGTGGGGGTGCCGGCGGTGGTCGAATTCGAGCGCAACATCGGTCTTTTCCCGGAGGCACCGGTCAACGGTCAAAACGACCCTCGGGCGCCCCTGGCGGCCTACGGCGCCTCGCTGACCCTGGGCGGCTACCCGGTGAAGATCCTGGACGAGGCGCACGCCCTGGCCACCATCGCCAATATGGGGGTCTATCACGACCTGGAGGGAGTGCTGAGCGTCAAAGATGTCCGCGGCAAGGTCCTCTACCAGACGAATCCAGAGGCCAGCCGTCGCCAGGCGATCGATCCCGGCGTCGCCTTCATCACCGCACAGGTGATGTCCGACAACTTCAACCGCCGCCAGATCTTCGGCCTCAATTCCACCCTCCATTGGAGTGACAGGACGGTCGCTGCCAAAACCGGCACGTCGGACGACTTCAAGGACGACGTGGTGCTCGCCTTCACCCCCGACCTGGCGACCGTCTTCTGGATCGGGGACACCCTGGACAACACGCACTTCATGATCCGCGGGTCAAGCGCCGAGGCGACCATCGCCCCCACTCTTCACCAGTTCGTCATCCAGGCGCTCAAAGGGGTCCCGGGCGACAAGTGGTACGCGCAGCCCGGCAACGTCGTGCGGGGCGACCCGGCGACCCAGCCCCACGCCTGGTTTTTGGCCGACCAGCGCAACGTGCCGAAGCTGTCGGGCGAGATGACCTCGCCGTCCCCATCACCGAGCCCCAGCGCCATCCCCGCGGATCCCAGCCTCGGCCCGTCACCGCTGGCCGTGCCCGCCTCGCCCTCCCCCCGGCCCCAGCCGAGTTCGACGCCCAACCTGCCTCCGTTCCCGCTCCCCAGCCCCACCCCGACCCCGGGCGACGGTAACCACTAGTGGACTGTAACGGCTGAATG
>CAXMLP010000383.1:0-2858 GCA_964194225.1 uncultured bacterium
TGGTGGACCCGAGGGGATTCGAACCCCTGACCTTCTGAATGCCATTCAGACGCGCTCCCAACTGCGCCACGGGCCCACGCCAGCAGGACGTTAAGGATACCCGGGTGCCCGGCCGGCCCTGAGGGCAGGTAGCCGGACAGCCCGGGGAGCACGTGTACCGTTCCCAGTCGTGGAGCGCCGCCGATTGGGACAGACTGAGATCGAGCTGCCCGTCATTGGCATGGGTACCTGGCGGACCTTCGACACCGATGACGACCGAACCGCGCTGGTCGACGAAGCAATCGGGGCGGGTATCGACCTCTTCGACTCGTCACCGATGTACGGCAAGGCGGAGGACACGCTCGGGCGAGCGCTGGCGGACCGCCGAGCCAGGGTGAAGGTTGCGACGAAGATCTGGACCGAGGACACCGACGAGGGGCGTCGCCAGGCTGAGCATGCTCTTGAGCTCTACGGAATGGTCGATATCTACCAGGTCCACAACCTCGTCAATTACGAGGCCCAGCTCACAATCATCGAGAAGCTGAAGGCCGAGGGGAAGGTGCTCGCGGTGGGTGCCACGCACTACCAGGACTCCGCCTTTCCCGAGCTGGGACAGGCCATGCGCAGCGGCCGCCTGGACATGGTTCAAATTCCCTACAACCCCCTCCGGCGCGAGGCCGAGCACGTGCTGCTGCCGCTGGCGGAGGAGCGCGGACTCGGGGTGCTGGTCATGAGCCCGCTGCGGGGCGGCGTTCTCGACCGAACACCTTCGGCCGATCAGCTCGCCGAGCTCGGCGTCGAAACGTGGCCTGAAGCGATACTCAAATGGATCGCGAGCGACGCGAGGGTCACGTCCGTGCTCACGGCCACTCAGCGCCCGGGGCGGCCCACCGCGAATGCCCGCGCCGGCCAGGGGCCACCCTTCAATGCCGAACAGCGCGACCTGGTGAGCCGGATATGTGCGGCCGCATAGGTTTTGACGTCCGGCCGGGAGAGCTGGCCGCCAGGTTCCCCAATATTCGGATACCGGAGGACCTGCCGCCCCGGTACAACATCGCCCCCTCGCAGCCGATTCTGACCATCGACACGACTCAGGCACGGTTCGTCAGGTGGGGCGTCGACGGCCGGTCGGAGACTGGCCACTTCAACATTCGAGAGGAGACCGCCGCCACCAACACCTACTACGGCTCGCTGCCCAGGGTCGTGGTGCCGGCCAGCCACTTCTACGAATGGAACGGGCGACAGCCCCTCATGATCCGCCGCCGCGATCGCGTTCCCCTTCTCCTCGCCGGCCTCCAGGGCACCTGGCAGGGCCAGCCCGCGGTGGCCATCATCACCACCGTGGCCGCCGGAGTCGTGGCGCCCTTCCATCACCGCATGCCCGTGCTGCACGAGGCCGCTGACCTGGAGGCGATTCCGGTGTCCAGGCTTGTCAACGACGTTCGCAATGAAGGGCCCCACCTACTCGAGCCGCCCACCGAATACCAGTTGAACCTCCTGAGCTGACTCGACCGGCAGGCACGAGCTGGCATCGGCGACTCAGGCGGTTATCGGCTCCTTCGGGGTGCCTCGCAACACGTGCGCTGAGACGCCCTGCGAGCGGTGACCATCGAGCTCGACCAGATGCAGCATCGAGCCGGGTATGTCGTAGAGAAATTGGCTGGGGGCGAGTGGAACGGTCTTGCCGAAGAGCGTCCGCGCATTCGCGACGGTCAGATAGAGCTGCGAGCGTGCTCGCGTGATTCCGACGTAGCAGAGCCGCCTCTCCTCCTCAAGTCCGTGCGGTTCGGCGAAGGCCCGTTCATGCGGCAGCATCTTCTCCTCGAGACCGGTCAGGAAGACGACCGGATACTCCAGACCCTTCGCCATGTGAAGCGTGATCAGGGTCACCCGCTGGCGCGTGTCGTCGAGGTCGTCCACGTCCGCCGTTAGTGCGATGTCGGTCAGCATCCGCTCCAGGCCGCGGGGCGGCGCATGCCTGTCGTATCCCTTCGCGATCTCGCGCAGCTCCTCCACGTTGTTTAGCCGAGCGGCCGCGCCCGGCGTGCCATCGTCGTAGTACTCCGCCAGATTGCAGCGCCGGATGACGAGCTGCAAAAGCTCGCTTGGCCGGTGCTGCGCAGCCTCCGCAACCAGCTGCGCGATCTCGGCGTGAAACTCGGCAAGAGCCTGCTGAGCCTCGGGGCGCACCGGCACCTGGCCGGGCGTGCCCGTCATTTCCAGGATGGATACACCTGCATCGGCAGACGCTCCGATCGCAGCCTGGACGGACCTGTCCGATATGCGTCGCTTGGGCACGTTGGCGATCCTGTCGAAGCTGACGGCGTCGTTGGGGTTGGCCAGGAACCGCAGGTAACAGACCAGGTCCTTGATCTCGCGCCTGTCCCAAAAGCGCATGCCGCCCACGAGGTTGTAGGGGATCCGCTGCTCGAGCAGGGCGCGTTCGAAAGCCCGCGATTGGGCGTTGGTGCGGTAGAGGATCGCGAAGTCGCCGTGCGTACGACCGTCGTTCTCAACGAGGGCGGCGACCTCTCCAGCCACGAACCGAGCCTCCTCGGTGTCATCCGGCGCGAGCAGGAGGACCGGACGCCGGCCAGCGCCGTGCGCCGTCCACAGCTTCTTGTCCGACCGCTCGGGATTGCGCTTGATTACCGCGTGCGCAGCGTCGAGGATCGCCTGAGTGGAGCGGTAGTTCTGCTCCAGTTTCACCACCTTCGCATCCGGAAAGTCCCGCTGGAAACCCAGGATGTTGCGGACATCAGCGCCCCGAAAGGCATAGATGCTCTGGTCGTCGTCTCCTACCACCGTCAGGTTGCGGTGACCGCCGGCGAGGGAGAGGAGCAGCTCGTACTGGGCCCGGTTGGTGTCCTGGTACTCGT
>CAXMLP010000384.1:0-4012 GCA_964194225.1 uncultured bacterium
GACCGCCGCGGCCGGCAGCGGCAGGGTCAGCACATCCCCCTCCAGCAGCTCCACATTGGATTGGCCGGCGAGCGTCTCGCGGAGCACCGCGATCAGCCTGCGATCGATCTCGACGCAGACCAAACGGCCCGCCCGCGGGGCGAGGGCGAGGCTCAGCGCGCCGGGGCCCGCCCCGACCTCGAGAACGGTGTCGCCCGCCCTGATCCCCGACGCGACTGCAATCCGATCGCGCACCTGGGGATCGACCAGGAAATTCTGGCCCAGCCGGTGGACAGGTTGGACATGATGGCGGCGCAGCAGCTCAGCCAGCTCTGCGGGCACGGCCGGATCCAGAGCCATTCAGCCGTCCGCCAGCCTGCCGAAGAGAGCATGGGCATTGGTCCATTCGAGCTCGGCCAGCTCGTCCAGGGTGAGACCGCGCAGCTCCGCCACCAGCGCCGCGGTGTCCAGCAGGTAGGCGGGGCGGTTGGCCGCCTCCCGGCGGCGCGAGTGGGGCAGCCCGTAGGGCGAGTCGGTCTCCACCAGGAGGCGATCGGCGGGGCAGCGGCGGGCGACGTCGCGCAGTTCTTCCCGGCTGGGCCGGGTGACGAGCCCGGCGAAGGAGAGGTGCAGGCCTAGATCGAGGAATTTCTCCGCCCAGTCCCAACCGAGCGAGAAATAGTGCATCACGCCGCGCAGGCCGGGCCGCTTGAGGATCGCCTGGTAGACCAGCTCCTCGGCCTCCCTGACGTGCACTGAGACCGGGAGATCGTGTTCGAGGGCGAGGTCGCAGAGCTGGCCGAACCACATCACCTGATGGTCCATTGGCGCGTATTCGGCGCCCGGACTGCCGTCGAGCCCGATCTCGCCGACGGCCACCACCCGTGGCTCACGGAGCAGGCGGCGAAACTCGGCCAGGTCGGGGTCGGCCCGGTTGGCAGCATGATGGCCGGCGGCCGCGAACACCGCCGGATTGCCATTCGCTGCCGCAAGGGCACCCCAACTGGTGGCGGCGTCGACACCCATCGTGACCAGCTTGGTCACCCCACAGCCGACCGCCTCCGCGATCGCTCCCTCGGCCACCTCGTCCAGATGGAGATGGGTATCGACTAGTCGCATCCCGCGATGACCAATGTGATCTCTCCCTTCGGGATCGCGGCCAGCCCATCCAGCACTTCCTCGGCGGTTCCCCGGAGAACCTGTTCGTGCAGCTTGGTCAGCTCCCGGCCGACCACCACTCGACGAAGGCCCAGCTCGGCGCCGATCGCGGTCAGCGACTTTCGAATTCGATAGGGCGACTCGAACGCGACCGCCGGCCGGCGCTCGCCGATCAGCGTCTGGAGGAGCCGGCCGAGCTCACCCCGCTTGCGGGGCAGGTAGCCCAGGAAGATGAAGCCCTCCCCCGCAAAGCCGGAGATGGAGATGGCGGTCGCCACGGCGCTCGGCCCGGGGATCGGCACCACCGAATGGCCCGCTCGGATCGCCTCACACACCAGAATCTGCCCGGGGTCGTTGACGCCCGGCGTGCCGGCGTCGGTGACCAGGGCGACATCGCCGGAATCGAGCGCGCGAAGGACGGCCGACAGCCCTCGCCGCTCCACCGGCGCCCGGTAGCTGATCATCGGCTTGCGCACCCCGAGGCGGCCCAGCAACCGCGCCGTGACGCGGGTGTCCTCGGCCGCGATGTAGCTGACCTCAGCCAGGATCCGGGCCGCCCGTTGAGTGAGATCCTCAAGGTTCCCGATCGGCGTGCCGACGACATAGAGGGTGCTCAACCGCAGCGGTCGACGGTCATCACGATGCGGCCCTCATCGTCCACCGCCCGGCCGTGGACGACGATGAACTCGCCCCGCCGGAAATCGCAGCGCAGCGGCCCGAGGTCGAGGCTGACGCTGTAGCTGCTGGCTTGCGGGCTCTGGGCGATCACCCCGCCCGGCAGGTAGTAGCCCTTGACGCAACCCCGAAAGCCGGGCCTCAGGCTCACCACCTCGGTGCCGGTGAAGAGGTCGCAGCCGGTCGCCACGCCGCGGATCGGCGCCAGGAATCCATAGCCGATTCCGACCAGGATCGTCAGGAGGACGATCAGGACCGAGACAGCGATGATTCGGCGAGCCATGCCACGATTCTCTCCCCCACGTCCTGGGCGGAGCCGGTGTACATCGCTCCCTGGGGCAGAACTTCCAGGAAGGCCCGGCCATAGTCACGACTCGAGATCCGATTGTCCAGGATCACCACCGCACCTCGATCGGTGCTTCTCCGGATGAGCCGTCCGAAGCCCTGTTTGAGCCTGAGCGCCGCCATCGGCAGGGAGTACAGCGCAAAGGAGTCCGACACCTGCTCGGCGCGCGCCGCGAAGACCGGCTCGGTCGGCACCGGGAAGGGCAGCCTGACCATGATCACGCAGGAAAGCCTGTCGCCAGGCACATCGATCCCCTCCCAGAAGCTCGACGTGCCGAGCAGAAGCGCCCGGTCGCTTGCCTGGAATGCCTTGAGCACCTGCCGACGCTGCCCGTCCAGGCCCTGGCCGAGGATCAGGATGTCATCGAGGTCGTGGCGCTGCTTCAGGTGGAAGTAGGTGTCGCGCAGCTGCCTGTGAGACGTGAAGAGGGCGAGAGTCCGACCGCCGATCCGGCGAGCCACGTCAGCGATCACCCGGGTCACGGCGTCCCCGAACTCCTCCGACTGCGGGTCGGGCAACCCGGTTGGCAGGCAGATCAGGGCCTGGCTGAGGTAGTCGAACGGGGAGGCGAGGAGGAGCATCTCCGGCTCGCGGTCGAGCCCGACCCGGCGCCGGAAGTAATCGAAGCTACCCCCCACCGCCAGCGACGCCGACGTGAAAATCACCGAGGCCCGCGGCTCGAACACATGCTCGCGGAGCAGCCCGCCGACATCGAGGGGTGCCGAGCGCAGGATGGCGTCGGCCGTCCGGGCGATCAGGGTGAACCAGTACACCTGGTTCGAGTCGGGCTCGAGGAGCGCCTCTTTGAGCAGCGTGGCCGCCTCAGCCAGCCGGCCCCTGATGATCTCCAGCTCCCGCAGGTTCTGGTCGGGTTCATCCCCTCCCAACCACTCGCGGCCGGCCGCGACTGCCCGGCGCAGGTGCGCGTCGAGGCCCGCCAGCGAAGTTGTCGCGTCGGCGGCGAGGTCGTGCAGCTCCGGCCAGCCGGCCGCTTCACGCAGCAGCGGGTTGATCCGAAACGTCTCATCCCGCCGGCCGGGGTCGGAGACGACGTTTCTGACGAACTCGCCAATTTTCTCGAAGAGGCTCGCCACCCGGCTCCGAGCCGCGTCGGCCGATGGCCGGGCGGGACCGATTTCGATCGTGCTGCCCAGGCGCGGCTGGGCGGCGACGAGGTCAATGAGCGTGACGAGCCGCTCGATCAGCCCGACCAGCGCCGGGCCATCCGCCTCGCGGCGGAGCCCCTGGGTGGCGGCGTCCTCAAGGTGGTGGGCCTCGTCGATGATCAGGTGCTGAAAGTCGGGCAGGACGCCGCCTCCCTGGGCGGCGTCGGCGAGGAGGAGGGCGTGGTTGACGATAACCACGTCCGCCCGTTCCGCCTCGGCCCGGGCCCGGTGGACGTAGCAGTCCTCGGCGGTGCAGTAGATCCCGACGCAGTCCATGGGGTCGGAGGCGACGCGCGCCCAGAGCACCTCCTCCCGCCCCTGCAACCGCAGCTCGGAGCGGTCGCCGCTGGCCGTCTCATGCAGCCAGACCATCAACTTGAGCTTGAAGCGAAGCTCCTCCGAATCCTGGCAGGGCTCCGCGAGGTAGCGCCGCCAGCGGCGGAGAGAGATGTAATTGGCCCGACCCTTGAGCAGCACCGCCTCGAACGGCCAGGGCAGCCATTCCCGGAGGAAGGGCAGGTCCTTCAGGATCAGCTGTTCCTGCAGCGTATGGGTGGCGGTTGAGACGATCACTTTCTCGTCCCTGGCCAGGGCGCGTGCGATCGCCGGGATGAGGTAGGCGATGCTCTTGCCGGTCCCGGTCCCCGCCTCCACCACGAGGCGCCCGCCCCGCTCCAGGGTCTGGGCC
>CAXMLP010000385.1:0-2105 GCA_964194225.1 uncultured bacterium
ACTCTATGATCGGCGGGTGGACCTTGCCAGCGAGGCGGCACGGCTTCGAGCCGAGGCTGAGGCGAAGCCGCTCCGGCTGCCGGTGAACCGGCGGATCGATGAGCGCCACCGGGCGCTGACCGCCGACGGACTCTCGGTTTGGTACACGATCCAGATCTCCCCGCACAGCCGGATCGATGACGTCCTCTTCGAGCGGGCCGACCGGATGCCGAGCGACGAGGAATGCCACGATTGGCTCCGCGAGCTGATTCCCGACCGCAGCGCTGAGGAGTCCCCGGCTCTCCCCGGCAGCCATGCCCGCCGCTTTGACGCCTTCGAGACCAACCCCTCCGGGCAGGCGCCGCTGGCCTGAGATGAATTGACGATGAACCGCGGAGCACTCGAACAGCTGCGCCGGGCGGTCGGTGCTGAGCACGTCGTGGCGGACCCGCTCGACCTCGTGATCTTCGAACGGGATGCCTCCATCACCGGCGCCCTTCCCGATGCGATCGTCTTCCCGGCGAACACGGCCGAGGTCTCCCTCGTGATGCGGATCGGCCAGGCCCATGGCCTGCCGGTGGTGCCCCGTGGCGCGGGCACGGGCCTTTCCGGCGGTGCGGTGACCATCAAGAATGGCATCGCGCTCTCGCTTGCTCGCATGCACCGCATCCTTGAGATCGACCCGAAGAGTCGCACCGCCATGGTCGAGCCCGGGGTCGTCAACTTCGACCTCGGCGTGGCCGCCGCGAAGCATGGGCTCTTCTATGCGCCCGATCCCTCCAGCCAGAAGGCGTGCACGCTGGGTGGCAACGCGGCCGAGAACTCGGGTGGCCCGCACTGCCTCTACTACGGCGTCACCAGCAATCACATCCTCGGCATGGAGGTCGTGCTCGCCGATGGCAGTGTTCATTGGGTCGGCGGCGACGATCCCGACCGGCCCGGGCTCGACCTCCTGGGTGTGCTGGTGGGTTCGGAGGGAACCATGTGCGCCATCACACGCCTGCAGGTGAAGCTGCTCGCGCTGCCGGAGGCGGTCAAAACGCTGCTGGCCGCGTTTCCGACCATCGAGACAGCCAGCCACGCGGTGTCGGACGTGATCGGGCACGGCATCATCCCGGCCGCCATGGAGATGATGGATGACGTCACCGTGGGCGCGGTGGAGGCCCACTACCGCGCCGGCTACCCGACGGATGCGGGAGCGGTTCTGCTGGTCGAGGTGGACGGGCTGCGGGAGTCAGCCGACGAGTTGATGGAACAGGTGCGGAGCATCCTCGAGGTCAACGAGGCTTTCGGGCTGCGCCTGGCCCGCGACGCCGCCGAACGCGATCTCCTCTGGGCCGGCCGGAAGGGGGCCATCGGCGCCCTGGGAAGGATCAAACCCAACTACTACCTGCACGACGGCGTGGTCCCCCGGACCCGCCTGCCGGAGGTCCTCCGCTCGGTGGGCGAGATCGGCCGCCATTACCAGCTGCCCGTCGCTAACGTCTTCCATGCCGGCGACGGCAACCTGCATCCGAACATCCTGTTCGACCTCCGCGAGCCGGGCATCCTGGCCACGGTCGAGAAGGCCGGCGAGGAGATGCTCCACGCCTGCATCGACGCCGGCGGAACCCTGTCCGGGGAGCACGGGATCGGCCTTGAAAAGAACGCCTTCATGCCCTGGATCTACAGCGAGGACGACCTCCGCGCGATGCGCCAGGTCAAAGATGTCTTCGATCCAAAGGGGACCTTGAATCCCGGGAAGGTGTTCCCGGACCCCGATCAAAAGGAGCCCAAGCTGGTTGCCAGGAGCGGCCTGGCGAGCGAAGCGCAATGGTGGTAGATGGCCTCGAGGCCGCGTCCGCCGAGGTGCCGACCAGCGCGGCCGACCTCGCCGCCCGATTGCGAGAGGCGGATGAGGAGGGGCTGGCGGTGATAGCGGTCGGGGGCGGTCGCGCCCTCGGCATGGGTGATCCCCCGCGGCGCTTCGACCTCGCCCTCTGCACGACCGGGTTGGACCGGGTTACCGATTACACCCCCGCCGACCTCACGATCACGGTGGAGGCAGGGATGCGGCTGGAGGCCCTCCAGACCGAATTGAGTCGGGCTTCGCAATTTCTTCCCCTCGATCCCTTCGGCGGGCCCGG
>CAXMLP010000386.1:0-4302 GCA_964194225.1 uncultured bacterium
CGACGTCACCATCCAGGCGCAGATCCTCGAGCTTCTCAAGAACGTCAATGAGGAGTTCGGCACCGCCACGATCCTGATCACCCACAACCTCGGCGTCGTCGCCGGGATGTGCCGCCGCGTGCAGGTCATGTACGCAGGCCGGATCGTGGAGGAGGGGCTGACCGAGGAGGTTTTCGCCAGCCCGAAGCATCCTTACACGTGGTCCTTGCTGCGTTCGATCCCGCGCCTGGATGACGACGAGCGCCGGCCGCTGGTGCCCATCGAGGGGCTCCCGCCGGACATGACGAACCTGCCCACCGGCTGCGCCTTCCATCCCCGCTGCCCCTTCGCCGACGAGCGGTCGAAGCGGGAGACGCCGGTGCTCATGCCGGTTGGCGGCGCCACCCAGCGCGCCGCCTGCTGGGTCACACAGGCGGGCCGAGACCTTGGCTAGCGGCCATCCCAGCTCGGTCGCCGGGCCGGCGCCGGCAGCCGCCTGGAGCGAGGATCAGCCGCTGCTTAAGGTGGCGGGGCTGGAGACCTTGTTCCCGGTCACCGAGGGCATTCTGCAACGGGTGGTCGGCCATGTCCGGGCGGTGGACGGAGTGGATCTCGAGGTGAGGCAGGGTGAGACGCTGGGCCTCGTCGGCGAGTCAGGCTGTGGCAAGACAACTCTGGGCCGCAGCATCCTCCGGCTCATCGAGCCGACTCGCGGTTCGGTGCATTTCCGGGGGATCGACGTCCGTGCGCTGCGGCCGGACGCGATGCGCCGCATGCGGCGTGAGATGTCGATGATCTTCCAGGACCCGTTCGCCTCCCTGGACCCGCGGCAGACGGTCGGTGACATCATCGCCGAGCCGCTCCAGATCCACGGCCTCTATCCAGGCAAGCAGCGCCAGGAGCGGGTATTCAACCTTCTCGAGATCGTGGGCATGAACCCGCGCTTTGCCGACCGCTACCCGCACGAATTCTCGGGCGGCCAGCGGCAGCGGGTGGGGATCGCCCGGGCGCTGGCGGTGGAGCCCCGGTTCATAGTCTGCGACGAGCCGATCTCCGCTCTCGACGTCTCCATCCAGGCCCAGGTGGTGAACCTTCTCCAGCGCCTCCAGGAGCAGTTCAAGCTGACCTATCTGTTCATCGCGCACGACCTCTCGGTGGTCAAGCACATCTCGGATCGGATCGCCGTGATGTACCTGGGGAAGGTCGTCGAGGTCGCCCCGGCGACCGAGCTCTACCGGCGGCCGCGTCACCCCTACACGGGTTCGCTCCTGTCAGCGATCCCGATCCCCGACCCCGCGGTTGAACGCTCCCGAAAGCGGATCATCCTGGAGGGGGACGTCCCCTCCCCTGTCAACCCGCCATCGGGCTGCCGCTTCCGTACCCGTTGCTTCAACGCCCAGCCCAAGTGTGCCGGGGAGGTGCCCCCGCTGGACCTGGTCCACGAGGGTGAGCACCTGGCCGCCTGCTACTTTCCCCTTTGATGAACACTGCCCCTCTGATGGATCTTGCCCACGCCCTGGACATTGCCCGGGAGTCGCGCGCCCAGGCCGAGAGCGACTTCTTTGACCACATCCGCATCCCGAGCGTCAGCGCCCTGACCCGCCACGCCGGCGACTGCCGGCGCGCAGCCGAAAACCTGGTCAACCACTTTCAGCGGATGGGAATGGCTTCTCGCCTCATCGAGGGAGATGGCCATCCCACCGTACTGGCGGAATGGAAGGGCGCGCCCGGCAAGCCGATGCTGACGATCTACGGCCACTACGACGTGCAGCCCCCGGACCCGATTGATCTCTGGCAGTCACCGCCGTTCGAGCCCACGGTTCGCGAGGGCAGGGTGTTCGGGCGGGGTGCCGAGGACAGCAAGGGCAACCACTTCGCCTGCCTCAAGGGAGTCGAATACGCCTTCGCGACAGGGGGTCCGCCGATCAACCTGCGCTTTCTCATCGAGGGCGAGGAGGAGGGTGGGGGAACCGTGCTGCCCCGCTACCTGGAGCGCGAGGCCAGCAACCTGAAGACCGATTACGTGATGATCGACGACGGCGGCTTCACGGTGCCGGAGCGGCCCAACCTGATAACGGCACTGCGGGGGATGATCTACACCGAGGTCGAGGTCACCGGATCGGCAGTTGACCTCCATTCGGGAAGCTTTGGCGGCAATTCGCCCAACCCCTTCAACACCCTCGCTCACATCATCGCGGGTCTCAAGAGCCGCGAGGGCCACGTTAACATCCCGGGCTTCTATGAGGCGGTTGCGGCTCCGAGCGAAGAGGAGCTCGGCTCCTGGGAGAAGCTGGGCATGACCGAGGCGGGCCTGGTCGCCACCATCGGCTCGCCGGCACTGGAGGGTGAACCTGACCAGTCGATGATGATGCGCGCCTATGCCCGGCCAACCCTTGACGTGCACGGCATCATGGGCGGGTTCACCGACGAGGGCACCAAGACGGTCATCCCCTCGCGGGCGACCGCAAAGATCTCAATGCGCTTGGTTCCCAACCAGGTCCCGGAAGCGGTCTACACCAGCTTCGCGACCTTCTGCGAATCTCTTAGAACGCCCGGGACCCGGGTCGCGGTGCGTCAGATCGGCCCGCCCTCCCCACCGGTACAGTGCGGCGTGGACCATCCCGGCGCCCGGGCAGCGGCGGCCGCATTTGAAAAGGTATGGGGTGTCCCGGTTCTCTACGTGCGAGCCGGAAGTTCAATCCCCGTCTCGGTTGACTTTCAGCGCGCACTGGGCGCACCGATGGTGATCACTGGCTTTGGTCAGGCCGACGCCGGCGCTCACGGCCCGAATGAATCGATGGACCTCGAGCACTTCCATCGGGGCGCCGAGTTCATGCTCCACTTCATGGCCGAGCTCGCCAGAGTCTGAGGCGGGCTCAACCGCCCTTGTGGGACTCCCCCAGTGTCAGAAGAAACGTGCTGCCCGCATCGGGGACCGATTTCTCCAGCACGAGTGAGCCTCCGTTCCGCTCCGCCAGGCGGCGGCTGATGTACAGGCCGAGGCCCGTTCCCGGGGGGTAACCGAAGTCTGGGTTTTCGACCCTGTGGAACTGTTCGAAGACGCGTTCCTGCTGTTCGGGAGAGATCCCGATGCCGTGGTCTGCCACGCGGAGTTCGCCGCTCCGGGTCAGTGACAGGGTTACCTTGGGCGGAGGCTGGCTGTAGGTCAGTGCGTTGTTGAGCAGGTTGTCGAGGACGAGCCCGATGTCGGCCGGGTCGGCCGCCACGACGACCGGTTCTTCGGGGACCTTGAACTCGAGCCGGCCGCCGATCAGGGCGGCGCGCGGCTCCACCCGGTGGACCGCGTCGGCGGCGATCTCTCGAAGATCAACCTCGCGGGCCACGGGCGAGCTGGTGCCCGCGTCCAACCGTGAAGCGACCAGGAGGCGCTCGACGTGGCTGGCGAGTTCGCCCGACTTGTCGGAGAGGATCCTCAGCGTCGGTTCCTGCCGGTGGTCGAGGTCCCCGAAGGTGCCGCTCATCAGCATGTCGATGTAGCCGGAGATCACCGAGAGCGGAGTCCGCAGCTCATGTGCCGCCATGTTGAGGAACCGGCTCTTGGCGGCGCTGGCCTCCTGGGCGGAGTCGAGCAGGCGGGCATTTCGCAAGAGCAATGCGGAGATGACCGTCAGCTCCCGAAGTCGGTCGCTGTCCTCCTCGGTGAAGGGCGGATCCGTTCGCCGGCCGAGCATGATCACCGCGATGACCTCACCACGCAGCACCAGAGGCAATGACAGTGTGTGCCGGAGGCCGCGGAGAGACTCCTGGTGCTCCGCGGGCAGGCCGGCGACCGTGTAGGGCCCGCTGATGACAGCCCTCCTCCGCCGGATCGCCTCGAGGATGATCGGCACCCCGTCCGAGACAGCTGAATCAAATGAATTGCGGAAGCCGGTCGGTGCCGCCAGGCCACCTGAGTCGAGTCCAGTCTCGAGGACCAGCATCCCGTCCTCGATCCTCACCAGGCTTGCCCGTTCGGCTTTGCCGAGGGTTCGGGCGCCCTCCAGCAGCCGGCGGATGAGCGGCTCCATGTCAACCTGGGTGGCCATCTCGACGGCCAGCTCGAAACCGGCCCGCAGCCGTTCCGCGACCCGATCGGCCTCAGCCCGCGCCGCCTGCTCGGCGCGCACCGAAACCACGTAGATCTGCAGTTGGCCAGCGAGGAGAGCCGCGCTGGGCAGCAGGGCCAGCACGTGGGCCGCATACCACGATGGTGTGAAGCGAGGCCCCAGGTTAAGCAGGGAGATCGACTCGAAGGTGCAGAAGGTGAGGGCGGCGAGCATCCCGCCTGCGATCCGCACGTCGCCCCGCCGCCCGCCGATGAAC
>CAXMLP010000387.1:0-4134 GCA_964194225.1 uncultured bacterium
GTTCCCGCAGATCGGGCATCTCTACGGGAGCATGTCGATCCGCGGGAACCATCCCCGGGACCTGCTCGAGCGGCTGCTCGATGTCGCCAGCGCCCGCGGCGTCCAGCCCGAGCTCAGGCCAGAGCTGGTTGACGCCGCCTGGCAGACCCTATTCGTCCTCGCCTAGATCTGGTCAGCCAGTTCGGCGGCAGGATCTCCTGCAACCTCGTCGAAAGCTGGACGGTTATTGGTCGCATAGATAGCCAGCTAACCTCGTCGGTCCGGCTCTCCTCCCCGGCTTTACTGAAAGGCGCCCGCTGGGAGAGCGAAGAAGACGACCGCTGCCATCGCATAGAGGGCGATCAGCTGAGCGCCCTCCAGCCAGTTGGATTCGCCGTCCTGGGCGGTGTAGGTGAAGACGATCACGAGGAGGCCGAGAATGCCGATCTCAATTGGGCTGAAGACCAGGTTCATCGGGTGGGCGAAGAGGCTGTAGATCACCACGACCGGCGCGATGAAGGCGGCGATCTGAATCGACGAGGCGGAGGCAATGCTCAATGCC
Organism: uncultured bacterium; assembly: GCA_964194225.1. Taxonomy (GTDB): domain Bacteria; phylum Chloroflexota; class Dormibacteria; order Dormibacterales; family Dormibacteraceae; genus CAXMLP01. The sequence goes on from CAXMLP010000387.1 coordinate 542, forward strand.
AGGTCGAGGCCGGAGTCGCCATGCTCACCAGCATGAGGAGAACCGGGGCGGGCGAGTGAGAATCGGATGGCCGCGTACGCCTCGGCCACGTTGCCGGCGTTGCCCACGATCACCATCCCAACGAACACCTCGGTCAGACCCAGAGTCTGCGTCACCGGCGCAACGCTGTCGGTGAGCACGTTGATGACCGGGATCAGGGTCAGGGTGGCGGCGCCGAGCACAGCCACCGCAAACCAGACCGGCCAGGCCGAGCGTTTGTGCTGCACCGTGGAGCTCTCGGTCAGGAAATGCGTCTCCCGCGGAGGCCGAGCCAAGCGGCTCAACGACTCGAAGCCGAGAACCCCGTAGACCAGGTAGGCGACATAGGCCACCAGCAGCACCACTGAGATGCCGACGCTGATCGTCATGATCGGCTGGGCCGCCTGCGCGCTACAGGCTCCCCGCGCTCCGCACGTCACGAAGGAGCCGAGAGAGGGAAAGAGGACCGCGGCGACGGTCAGCATCATCAGGACACTGTGATGGCCCGCTTCGTGACGATTGAAGGTCGGCCGGCGGTGCTTCAAACCAGCCGCCACGTAGCAGAGTCCCATGATCAGCGCCGAGTTGCTGATCAGTGCTCCGACCAGGGTCGCCTTGACCAGGACGAAGAGTCCCTTCTGAACCCCGAAGACGCCGACCAGGAGGTCGGGTGTGTTGCCGAATGTCGCATTGAACAGTCCGCCGACCCGTCCCCCCAACCGGTCGGCCAGAGCCTCGGTGGCTGAGCCGACGAAGCCGGCCAGGGGGATGATCGCAGCGACCGAGATGAAGAACATGATCCAGGTCGGTACATGAAAATTCGGCCCGACGATGGTCGCCACCACGAAGATCAGCAGGGCTCCCATCACCCGGTCCTCGCTGGAGAACAGGCCCGACCATCCCGACGAGGGTGTCGGCGGCGCCGGGGAGCTGTCGACCTTCGCGCTCACCGCGGCATCGTACTTGGCCCGGGCAGCCAGGGGGGGCGAAATTAGCGCGTGATTTCCCGCCTACCTGCAGGAGGGCGCCTCTAGTGGACTAGTGGACGGCGGCGCTGACCTCCTGCGTCTCCGCCGGCAGGTGTTGGCCGGCCCTGGCCAGTCCCCACCTCGGCATGTTGACGTACGTGGTCTCGTACCCCGCCGAGGGCACCACGTAGGTCTCGTGAAATACGCCGACGGCGCCATTGCGGCGGGCGGTTCGGTTGAAATGCGACCAGGCCGGGAGGTGGAGATCATCCTTGGCGCGGGCAAATCGCTCGAGCTGGTCCACCGACCGCCAGTACTGCAGCATCACCGGCCCACGCGGGCTGAGCAGGAATTCAGCCGACAGGAATCCCTTCTCCGGGTGCTGGTACAGCTCACTTAGCATCGGGCCCATCGCAAGCAGCGTCGGCAGCCATTGCCAGGGTTTCCAGAACCGGTTGATCCGCATACCGATCACGAAGACAACGAAATCTCCCTCGATGCCCGCCACGTGCCGCTCCGCATACCCCATGCTGCCCTCCTACGTCTGAATTAGATGGTCTGATGCCGACTATCTGACCCAGACGGTATGGTAGCAGGTGAATGGCGAGCGCACTCCCCTCTTCGGCCTATGTGGTTCTCGGCCTCCTGGCGACCAAGGGACCCTCGACCCCGTATGAGCTCAAGCGCTGGGTCGCCGGCTCGGTAGGCCACTTCTGGAGCTTTCCACGGGCTCAGCTGTACGTCGAGCCGCAGCGCCTGGCCGCCCTCGGCCTGGTCTCCGAGAGCCGCGAATCAGAGGGGCGCCGCAAGCGCCAGATAGCGATCACAGAGCGGGGGCTGGCCGTGGTCAGGGAGTGGATCCGCTCTGGCGCCACGCCGCCGGCCGAGCTGCGCGACCCGGGCCTGTTGAAGCTCTTCTTCGCGGAATTGATCGAGCCCGCGGACGTTGTCGCGCTCGCCCAGGAACAGGCTGCCGAACACCGGCGCCGGCTGCTCAACTACGAACAGATCCTGCCCCACCTCGAGTCAGATGCGGGCGCTGCCTTCGCCCTGGCCACTCTGCAGCTCGGCCTCAGGCACGAGCAGATGGCCATCGATTACTGGGTTCAGATCGCGGCCAGCCCGCCGCACAAACCGCAAAGCCGTAAAAGGTCGGGTCCTGCTGGTGCGGCGAAGAGGATTTGAACCTCCACGAGGTTGCCCTCACTAGGTCCTGAACCTAGCGCGTCTGCCGTTCCGCCACCGCCGCTCAGCGAGTTCCAGAGTATAGCCTCGGCGCGAGCCGGGCCTGGCCCGCGCAATCCGATCTGTTATCAGCGCGCGGGAAGCCGGCCCCAGACCAGGCGGCCGGCGACGAGGACCGCCAGGGCAAATGCGCTGGACCAGGTGATCGCGCTCACGATCGGCGAAGAGAAGTCGCTCCCGCTCAGGATTCCATGGACGAAGAAGAGCGCGAACGCCGGGTAGGCGAGACGGTGCAGCCAGAGCCATAGGGCCGGCTTGAGGCGGCCGCGCAGCCAGGCGCTCACCACCACCACCACGATGAGGTCCAGGCTGAGGGTCCCGAGTCCGATCGCCAGCCGGCCGCGGGCATCGTAGTCGGCAATGAAGGGGATGAATGTGTCCCAGGCCGAGAGTCGGGCGGTTCGATCCAGGACGAGGGCAGCGATGTGAACCAGCGCCAGCGGCAGCCAGAGGATCGTCATGAACTGGTGGGTCGTATTGAGAGCTCGGTTGGTCGCCACTCCCGTGAAGATTCCCCCCCGCAGGGCCACACCAGTCACGACGGCAATCGCCAGGGCTGCGAAACAGCTCAGCCCGGCGACCCGGCCGAGCAGCCAGAGAAAGAGGTCCACGTTCATGGGTAGAGCCACCAGCCCGGGCAATGGGCGGGCAGGAAGAACTCCGCCGCGGCGCGGCCCAACAGCAGCGCGGTCTTGGCGAGGATTTCGGCATCGGCTCCGCTGGAAGCGAGCACCGACACCTCCTCGAGATCGGTGTCGGACGGCCGCCCGGTGCGCGGATCGATGAGGTGGTGCTGCCCGTCGGCCCAGCGCCGGTAGCGGGTGCCGCTGGTGGCGGCGCCCTGGTTGCTGAGCAGGACGGTGGCGCCGCCAAAGCCGACTGGCCAGCCCAGGCCCACCGGGCCATCGCCGCGCGCATACAGGTCTCCGCCCAAGTTGACAAGGCAGTTGGGGCCGATGCGCTCGGCGAGGCGGTCGGCCATCCAACCCTTCGCGATCCCACCGACGTCGAGGCCGTAACCGCACCTCAGGCGCGCCGCGCCGGGGCTCAGCTGCAGGACGTCGGGAAGCGGCGGGAGCGGCCGGGCGTCAAAGTTGGGGACCGGGCCCGTCGGCAAACCCTCTCGGAACGGCCGGCTGTACCCGGTCGCAAGCATCGGGCCAAGGACGGCGGCATTGACCAGGCCACCCGACACGGCATGAGCGCGAAGGGACTCACGCAGCACACCTTCCAGGGTTGGGCTCACCGGGTACCAGCTGCCGGCGGCCGCGTTGAGCTTGGATAGTTCGCTGTCGGGGTCGAACCGGGTGAGACGGCGGTGCGTGATCCCGATCCAGGCGGCGGCGCCGGCCAGGCCCTGGG
>CAXMLP010000388.1:0-2624 GCA_964194225.1 uncultured bacterium
GAGCCACTTCGTGACGCGCTCCGAATCGATCTTCACGGTGGCCGGCGAGGTCAGTGGGTCATAGGTCCCCAGCTGCTCGATGAACCTCCCGTCGCGCGGGGAGCGGGCATCGGCCACCACCAACCGGTAGAACGGCCGTCGCTTCGCTCCCATTCGCCTGAGCCTGATCTTTACCAAGTCGCACCTCCACTTGTAATCATCTGGATCGCTTACCCATGAGCCTGCCGACATTGAATCCGCCGCGCCCGCCGCGGCCTCCCGTGAGCTGCTTCATGAGCTGCTCCATCTGTTCTCGTGACTTCAGCACCCGGTTGACATCGGCGACCTGGGTTCCGCTGCCGCGGGCGATTCGCCGCCGCCGGGAACCGTCGATGCGATCGGGGTGGAGCCTCTCGAGCCGCGTCATCGATTGGATGATGGCCTCCATCCGGGCCACCTCCTTTTCCGCGGCTGGCCCCGAGACCTGGCCCTTCAGCTGGTTGCCGCCGGGAAGCATCGCGACGACGTTCTCGAGGGGTCCCATCTGGCGCAGCTGCTTCATCTGAAGCAGGAGGTCGTCGAAGGTGATCCGGCCCGCCCGGACGTTCTTTTCGAGCCGCCCGACGGTCTCGGCGTCCATCGCCGCCTCCGCCTTCTCGATCAGGGTGAGCACATCCCCCATTCCGAGGATCCGAGAGGCCATCCGGTCGGGGTGGAAAACCTCGAGGTCGGTGGCCTTCTCGCCGACGCCGGCAAACCGAACTGGCCGGCCCGTCGCCACCCGGAGCGAGAGGGCGGCCCCGCCCCGGGCGTCGCCGTCGAGTTTGGTCAGGATGACGCCGTCGATGCCCACCTCGCGGTCGAAGGCGGCGCCCACGCTGACGGCCTCCTGGCCGGTCATAGCGTCGGCGACCAGGAGGGTTTCGGTCACGGCCACGGCTCCTTTGACGCGGCGAAGTTCATCCATCAACTCTTCATCGATCTGCAGCCGGCCGGCGGTATCGAGGATCACGACATCGGCGCCGCCGGCGCTGGCATCCGCCACCGCCTGGCGGGCGATGTCCTCCACAGCGCCCGAGCCGCTGTAGAAAGGCACCTTTTCTCGCTCGGCCAGCAACCGCAGCTGTTCGACGGCGGCCGGACGGCGCAGGTCGAGAGCCACCAGGGCCGGCCGATGAGCCTCCCGCCGGGCGAGCAGCGCCAGCTTGGCGGCGGTCGTCGTCTTGCCGGCCCCCTGGAGGCCGGCCAGCAGCACCACGGTCGGGCCGTCGGTCGAGTAGCGCAGGCCCGCGGCGCCGGGTTCGTCGCCGAGGAGCTGGACCAGTTCCTCGTGAACGATCTTGACAACCTGCTGGGCGGGGCTGAGGCTGGTCGTGACCTCGGCTCCCACCGCTCTCTCCCTGACCTTCTCGGAGAATTCCTTCACGACCCGGAAATTGACGTCGGCCTCGAGCAGGGCGAGCCTGACCTCGCGCAGCGCCGTCTCCACGTCCTCCGGTCGGAGGATGCCCCGTCCGCTCATCTTCCTGAGCGCAGCGGAGATCCGGTCGGTCAGGGTCTCAAACATCGCTGAGGCGTGCCTCCAGTCGGAGCATGCGCCCGCGGAGCTCGGCCAGCTCCTGGGCGATCGCGGCCCGCTCACCGCGCCGCCGTTCCGCGTCCGCCAGCAGCCCCAGGCGCTGTTCGGCATCCTCCAACAACTGCAGCGAGCGGCGCAGTCCCTCATGGACCGCGGCCCGGGACACGCCATGACTCTGAGCGATCTCGGCGAGGGACCAATCACTGTTCACGTACAGATCGGCCACCTCCCGCTGGTGCTCCGTGAGGAGGGCACCGTAGCGGTCCAGGAGGGTCACCTGACGCTCACGGGAACCAAGGGTGTCAAGGGACATACCTTGACAGCTTAGCCGGTCCTGCGAGGCGTGGATTTGACTTTTCAGAGTCCGACCGGCCAGAGTGTGATTCTTCCAATTGGGCGTGTCCCGGCGCAAGCTTTTGGGGGTTGGGGCGCTTTGGGATACTGACATGGGCCTTATCAAATACGTGGCAGTGCCGCTTGCCATAAGCTTTTTCGCCGCGGGGACGATCACGGCCAATGCCGGCCAGTACGTCGTCCGGCCCGGTGACACCGTGTGGGGGATCGCCCGCACCCATCACCTGACGGTCCAGCGCCTGGTCAGGGACAACAACCTGCGCAATCCCGACCGGATCTTCCCCGGCGAGAAGTTGGTTATCAACGAGGACGCCGCGCCGGTCCCCGCCGCCCCCGCCGCCGCACCGGCGCCCCCCGCCCCCGCGCCACGGCTGAGCACTGCGGAGGCCAAGAGCATCATCACCGCCGCCTCCCTGAGGCACGGCGTCAACCCCAACTTCGCGCTTGCCGTTTCCTACTGGGAGAGCAACTGGCGCCAGGAGGCGATCTCGAGCACCGGCGCGGTCGGGATGATGCAGGTTGAGCCTTACACCGCTGCCTGGGTCGGGCCCCAGCTCCTGCACCGGAATGTCAACCTGCGCGACCCCTACGACAACGCCGATACGGGCGTCGCCCTGCTCCGCCACCTCCTCAACGTGTTCGACAATCCCAAGCTGGCCCTGGCCGCCTACTACCAGGGCGAGTACGGCACCCGCCGGTACGGCATCTACCC
>CAXMLP010000389.1:0-8544 GCA_964194225.1 uncultured bacterium
CTCGTAGACCATCTCCTCGTCGAGCTCTCCCACGCGGCGCCCGTCCTCGATCAGGTTGACCGAGTAGAGCCCTCGGTCCGGAATCGTTCCGCCACTGGTGACCGCCAGGCGCTGGGCGCCGGCCCGTCCCCGCAGGCGACCGTTGACCCGGTCCCACACGATCCGCGGCCGCAGCTCGGCGAACTCATCGCTCGGGTAGCGGCCGCTGAGCATGTCGAGCGTCGACTCGAAGGCGCGGGGGCCGAGGTCGCGGAAGGGGTGGGCCTTGCGGATCACAGCGGCCAGCTGGTCGACATCCCATTCCTCGAGAGCGCACATGGCAACCACCTGCTGGGCGAGGACATCGAGTGGGTTCTGGGGGATCACGGTGGACTCGATGTCCCCGCGCAGCATCCGCTCGACGACGACCGCGGTCTCCAGGAGATCGCCGCGGTACTTGGGGAGGATCACCCCCCGGGAGACCTCGCCGACGGAATGGCCGGAGCGGCCGATCCGCTGGATGCCGCTGGCGACACTGCTCGGCGCCTCCACCTGGAGCACCAGGTCGACCGCGCCCATGTCAATACCCAACTCCAGGCTCGAAGTGGCCACGATCGCTCGCAGCCGGCCCTCCTTCAGCTCATCCTCCATCGCCCGCCGCTGTTCCTTGGCGATGGACCCATGGTGGGCCTTGACCAGGTCCTCCTCGGCGAGCTCGTTCAGCCTCGCCGCCAGCCTCTCGGCCAAACGGCGACTGTTGACAAAGACGATGGTCGAGCGATGCTCGCGGATCAGCTCGAGCAGCCGAGGGTAGATCGCCGGCCATATGCTCCGGCGGCTGCCGTCCTGGGCCCCTCCGAGAGCGGCCGCCGGACCGCTGCGCAGCTCCTCGCCCTCCCCGAGGTTCGCCATGTCGTCCACCGGCACCTCGACCGAAATGGCCAGGCTCTTGGCTCGCGACGCATCGACGATGGCGACCTCGCGCTCGGTCCCGCCGAGGAAGCGGCCGACCTCGGCCAGCGGCCGCTGGGTGGCTGAGAGACCGATTCGCTGGGGATCGGCGGCGGCCAGGTGGGATAGCCGCTCCAGGCTCACGGCAAGGTGGGCGCCCCGCTTATTCGGAGCCAGGGAATGGATCTCGTCCACGATCACCCAGCGAACGCTCCGAAGCATCTCGCGGGCCTGGCTGGTGAGGATGAGGAAGAGAGACTCGGGCGTGGTGATGAGGATGTCGGGCGGCCGCCGGTTGAGGTGGCGGCGCTCCTCAGCGGTTGTGTCGCCGGTGCGAATGCCCACGCTGAGATCTGGGATCTCGAAGCCGAGACGCTCCGCGGCGTGGGAGATCCCATTGAGGGGAGGGCGGAGATTGCGCTCGACATCGACCGTCAGCGCCTTGAGGGGTGAGACGTAGAGGACGCGGCAGCGCCGATCCACAGAGGGAACCGCCTCGGCGGCGAGCTGGTCGATGCACCAGAAAAAAGCGGCCAGCGTCTTTCCACTCCCGGTGGGCGCGGTCATCAGCGTGTGGCGCCCGGCTGCCACCTCCCGCCAACCTCTGTCCTGCACCTCGGTGGGCGCCGCGAAGGCGCCTGTGAACCACGCCCGCGCGGGTTCGGAGAACAGGTCGAGAACCGGGTTCGCCACGCAGCTAAGTATTCCCCGCGGAGACCGCCGCGTGGGGCCTGGCCGATCCCTTGGCGACTCCACCTTGACAGGCAGGGCGGCTGTTTGGTTGAATGACCAACCATCTTGGTCGGTTGACCAGCCAGCCCCGGATTGCAGGAGACGTCAGTGTCAGAGGACAGCAAAGAGAAGATCGTGGCGGGGGCCTACCGGGCGCTCACCAGTCTCGGGTATGCCTCCGCCTCGGTGAAGGACATCGCGGCCGAGGCTGCCGTCGCGCCCGGCCTGGTGCACTACTACTTCGAGACCAAGGAGGATCTGCTCGTGGCGGCCATCGAGTACGGCTGCCGCGGCATCTCGGCCGACCTGCTGCCGCTGGCCGGCATGGACGCGCTGGAGGCTGCTCGCGCCGGGTTTCGCACTGAGAAGGAGCAGCTCTCCGGGTCGCCCGACGTGTACCGGCTGATCTTCGACATGGTCGGCGTCGGGCTGCACAATCCGAAGATCGCCGGTGCGGTGAAGAGCCACTTCGAATCGCGCCGCCAGGTCATCACGGCAATCGGCGCCGCGCTGCTCGACCAATCCCGGGCGCGACCCGGGGTCGCCCTCGAGTCGATTTCTGCGGCGATCTGGGCTGCTTTCATCGGGATCTCTGTGCAGAAGCTCATCGAGCCGGACTTCGACTCCGACGGCGCGCTCGACGCGCTTGCCGAGATGGTCTTCGCCTACATCCCAACCGCCACGAGAGAGGGGGTCTGACTTTCATGTTCGCTGCCTGGGGCCGGTTCGTTCATCGCCGGAAATGGATCGTGCTCACCTTCGGGATCCTGCTGCTTGTCGTTGTCGCCGGGGTCGGGTTCACGGTCAAGGGCCAGCTGAACAATGTCAGCCACCTGAACCTCGAGTCCCAGCGCGCCTCGCGGCTGATGAATATGCAACTGCCCAAAACGACCAGCGGCGTCTCAACCTTCGAGGTGGTCTTCTCGAGCGCGAGCCTCAAAGTCGAGGACCCCGCCTATCGAGCGGGGGTCGAGGCGGTCCTCCAGCCTCTTCGCAGCGATTCCCGAATCAGCGACATCCAGACCGCCTACTCGGCGACCCCCGATCGGGCCGAGGCCTTCAAGTCGCGCGACGGCAGCGAGACGCTGGCGGTTGTCACGGTGAAGGACGATTTCGGCAAAGCCCGGGGGTACTTCCACGAGATCAGGGACAAGCTCAAACCGGCCGGCGGGCTGGCCATCTTTGTCACCGGGACATTGGCCATCAGCACCGACTTCGACAAGTACCTCGAGGCTGACCTGCAACGGGCCGAGCTCTACTCCATCCCCCTCTCCCTGCTCTTCCTCCTGATCGTGTTCGGCACCCTGGTCGCCGCCCTCCTTCCCGTCGGGGTAGGTGGCGCAGCGGTCGTCGCCGGGGTCGCCGGGACGCTGATCCTGGCTCGGTTCACCGATGTCTCCACCTACTCGCTCAACATCGTCACCCTGATCGGTCTTGGAGTCGCAATCGATTACTGCCTCCTGATCGTGAATCGCTACCGCGAAGAGCTGGCAGCGACCGGCGAGTCGGAGGCGGCCCTGGTCCGCACCATGGAAACCGCCGGCCGGGCGGTGACCTTCTCGGGCCTGACCGTGGCCATCGGCCTGGCCGGCATGCTGTTCTATCCGGGCACCTTTCTCGTCTCAATGGGCCTCGCCGGGTCCATCGTGGTTGCCCTCGCGGTGATCTTCGCGCTCAGCCTTCTCCCCGCCCTCCTCGTCTTCGTCGGATCGGGCGTCAACCGGGTTCGGGTGCCCTGGTTCGGCACCGGCGGCGGGGGCGGGTTCTGGCACGGAATGGCGACCTGGGTGATGAGGCGCCCGCTGGTCGTGCTCCTCCCCACGATGGGCGTGATCCTCCTCGCGGCGTTGCCCTTCGCCTCGATCCGGCTGGCCAACGGGGACGAGCACATGCTGCCGCCGCAGGCGAATTCCCGAGTCGGCCTGGACAGGCTGGAGAAGCACTTTCCAGGGCAGGATCAGAACACCTTCGTGGTGGTCGTGGATTACCCAGCCGGCCTGCGCCTCAGCCGGGAGCGGATCGGCCAGCTCTATGACTTCGGCGGCCACCTGGCCGGGATGAAGAACGTCATCCGGGTCGACAGCCCATTCACCTTCGATGCCAACCTCTCCCGGTCGCAGTACGAGGCGCTGCTCGACAACTACCAGGCCGGGGCGTCGCCGGCGGCCCTTCCGCCGGCCGCCCAGCAGCTGCTGAAACAGTCGGTGGGCACGGACATCGTTGCCTTCTACGTCCGGACCAACCGGCCGGTGCAGAGCGATGACTCGGTCGCGCTTCTCCACTCAATCCGGACCAGCGCACCGCCCTCCGGGGCCCGGCTGCTGGTGACCGGCGCGACCGCTTTCAACCAGGACTTCATCAACCTCATCGTCGACGACACGCCTCTCGCTGTTGCCTTCGTCGTCCTCGTCACTTACATCGTGCTGTTCCTGCTGGTCGGTTCGCTGATCCTGCCCCTCAAGGCGGTGCTGACAAATCTGCTTTCCATCTCAGCATCCTTCGGCCTGCTGGTCTGGGTCTTCCAACAGGGCCACCTGAGCCGTCTTCTGAACTTCACGCCCCAGGACATCGACCCCTCGGTGCCGGTGATCATGTTCTGCATCGTGTTCGGTCTATCGATGGACTACGAGGTGATGCTTTTGAGCCGTATCCAGGAGGCCTACCGGCGCACCGGCGACAACATCCAGGCCGTCGCCGAGGGCCTGGAACGAAGTGGCCGCCTCATCACGGGGGCGGCGGCGATCATGATCGTGGTCTTCCTGGCCTTCGGCCTGGCCCAGGTGCTGCTCATCAAGGCGATCGGGATCGGGCTGGCGACCGCAGTCTTCATCGATGCGACGCTGGTGCGGATGCTGATCGTGCCCGCGGTCATGCGCCTCCTTGGTGACCTCAATTGGTGGGCACCGCACCCGCTCGCCCGCCTGCATGCGTTCCTTCGCCTCGGTGAGAGCCCGCCGGCCGGGCCGGCGATCGGGGAGGCGATGGTCCCGCGATGAAGATCAGGGAGGCACGGGAGAGCGACCTGGGGACGATCGCTCGGCTGATCCGGGCCCTCGCCGACTACGAGAGGCTCAGTGATGAGGTCGTCCTGGACAGCGAGGTGCTGCGGCGCCATCTCTTCGGGCCGCGGCCCTATGCCGAGGTGCTGATCGCCGAGGAGGTCGGGGAGGCGGTCGGGTTTGCGCTCTTCTTCCACAACTTCTCGACCTTCCTGGGCCGTCCGGGCATCTACCTGGAGGATCTCTTCGTGGTCCCTGAAGAGCGCGGCAAGGGGATCGGCAAAGCCCTCCTGGCCCGCCTTGCCAGCGTGGCAGTGGAGCGCGATTGCGGCCGGCTGGAGTGGGCCGTCCTGGATTGGAACGAGCCGGCGATCGGGTTCTATCGCCGGCTGGGCGCCCGACCCAACTCGGAATGGACTGTTTACCGGCTCAGCGGCGATGCCCTCGAGCAGCTCGGCCAAGCCTAGCCGGCACAGCCGAGCCTCTCAGTCGGGCAGCCGGAAACGACCGATCGCGTCCTGGTTCCAGCCAATGCCAAGGCCGGGGGCCGAAGGCGCCACCGCCTGGCCGTCTGAGATCTCGATCGGTTGCAGGGTCAGGGCTCGAAGCTGCGGGATGTGCTCGAGGTAGAGGCTGTTCGGAATCGCGCAGGTGAGCGATACATGGAGCTCCATCAGAAAGTGGGGAGCGACCTTCACGTTGAAGGACTCGGCGAGATGGGCGACCTTGAGCCAGGGCGTGATGCCACCGATCCGGGCCACATCCGGCTGCACGATGCCGCAGGCACCCGCCGCGAGGTATTCCCGGAATTGGCTGATCGAATAGATCGACTCGCCGACGGCGATGGGTATCGAGCACTGGGCAGCCAGCCCGGCGTGACCGCTGAGGTCCTCCGCCGGCAGCGGCTCCTCGAACCAGAAAGGGTCAAAATCCTCGAACAATCGTCCCCGTCTCACCGCCTCAGCCTTGGTCCAGGCCTGGTTGACGTCGATCATCATGTGGAGTCCCGGCCCGATCGCTGCCCGGACCGCCGAGAGCCTCTCACAGTCCTCCTGGGCGTGCTCCCTCCCCACCTTGACCTTGACACCCTTCCAACCCTTGGCCTTCGAGGCCAGCGCGTCGGCGACGATCTCCTCGATCGATGAATGGAGCCAACCCCCCTCGGTGTCATAGACCGGGACCCGCTGCCGGGCGCCGCCCGCCAGGAGCCAGAGCGGCTGACCGGCGGCGAGGCAGCGCAGGTCCCAAAGCGCCGTGTCCACCGCGGCCAGGGCGAGGGCGGTGATCGCGCCGATCGAGGTGGCGTGGGTCGCCCAGAATAGTTTCTGCCAGAGCCGTTCCACCTCGCGGGCGTCCTCGCCTATGAGCAGCGGAAGCATGTCGGTCCGCAGCAGCGCCAGGACGCTGCGGCCGCCGGTGCCGATCGTGTAGGAGTAGCCGAGCCCGATCAGACCCTCGTCCGTGGTGAGCTCGACCATGATGGTCTCCTGTTTGGTGAAGGCCTGGATGGCGTCGGTCCGCACCTTCTCGACAGGCAGCTCGCAGATCCAGGCGGATGCGGCGACGATCCTCACCAGGGGAGCTTAGTGAAATCAGAAGTGACGGCAGAGGTCCTCGAATCTCTCCAGCACCACCAGCCGCGGGCTCTCGGCGAGGTCGGCCAACTCCAATGACCAGGTCCTCGAGTGCGGTATGAAAACCGCGCCCAATCCTGCCTCCAGGGCTGGGTTGATGTCCGATCGAGGCGAGTTCCCGACCATCCACGTGCGATCGGGCACCAGGCGGTGTTCTGCGATCAATTCCCGGTAGGCCGTGACGTCCTTCTCCGGGGTGATCACGGCGCGCCCGAAGTAGCCGGCCAGGCCGGACCTGTCGACCTTCAGCTGCTGCTCCTCCCGCGCGCCCTTGGTGAAGAGGATCAGGTCATGCCGCTCCGCCAGTTCAGCCAGCGCACTGGCCACACCGGGAAGGATCTCCAGTTGGCGGTCCGTTATGTCCCGCGCGAAGGAGAGAAGGGCTTCCCCCTCAGCCGGGGTGACCCCCCGTTCGGTCAACTTTTCGAAGGCCTCGTGGAGGTTCCGTCCGAAGGCCGCGGACCCATAGCCGTGGCGGCGAATGTTCAGCTTCTCGACCTCGGCGACCGCATCGCGCACCTGCGCGCGAGTGAGGTGTGAATGGCCGAGGAAGTCGATGAATCGCTCCACGGCTGCCTCGAAGTACACGTTGTTCTCCCACAACGTGTCGTCGCCGTCGACGACGAGGTGCTGGCGGGCCACTCGCCAGCCCGGCTGCGGCAATTTGGCCGGCCTAAGCCGTCGCTGCCCGGTCGGCAGGGCAGTGGCGGCCGCCACCGTTTTCGATCAATGCCGCGGCAAGCGATGGATGAGCGACGTATGGCATGGTTGGTGTCCTCCTGGCATCTGAAACGCTTCGCTGCGCCGACGACTTCACGGGCTGCCCAGGGCTTAATGTGGCAAGGAGCTCGTCCGGGCCACATCGCGTCGACAGTGGCGGTGACAATTGTGCACCGCACGGCATCTGATGAAATTCGAACCGAACCGATAATTTGGAGGCAGCGTTTCCCATGAGCAGCGAGATCCAGGGCAAGGGCGCAGCCAAGGCGAAGAAGCGGGCGGCAGACGCCGGAGGCACGCCGCTGACCTCGGCAAAGAGCCAGCTCGCCGGCCACAAGGACCGCGCCACCGAGGGTCTCGGCCAGGTGTCCGACGCTCTCCGCCTCACCCGCGATCACCTGCGCCAGAGTCAATCGCCTCTTGTTGAGTACGTCGACCGAGCCGCGGGGCAGGTCGACCGTCTGGGCGGCTACCTGAAGCAGCGCGAGTTGGATGACATCATCGCCGACGTCGACAGACTCGCCCGCCGCCAACCGGGAGTGGTGGTGGGCGGGGCGCTGATGCTGGGTCTCATCGCGTCTCGGTTTCTGAAGGGTTCGGTCCAGCCACCCGTGCCCGGTCCTCGGACCGTTGTTCGCGGCAAGACGCGCGGCTACGCCGGTACGGCACACGGGAAAACGCGCCGGCGGACCCATGCCGGCGCCTCGCCTCCCATCAGCCCCCCTGGAGCGGGTGATGGCGGAGAGGCGGGGCAGCCGCCCTCAGCTACTCGGCGCTGACCCTTCCCTTAAATGCGGGGAGAGGGACCTGGCGAAAAGATTCGCGCCCGGTGCTGTGCCTAGGGAGTTGCGTGACCCTGCGAAGACGCCTTCTTCATCTCGATGCGGACCCGCCTGAGCCGGCGGCCGAGGCGTCCCGGCAGGCTGTCAGCGGGTCGCGTTGCGAACTTTAGGATTCCTTCCAGCAGGTTGGTCACGGGTGTTCAACGGCGCCTCGAGCCGGATGGTTACGGTCCAGCCCAACCAACTTCGACAGGAAATAACTGAGCCGGAATGGCGGGGGGCCATTCCGGCTCGACGAACTACTTTTGGTTTGTGTCTTAGCTGCTACTTCGATTCCGACTGACCCGACTGGCCGTCCTCGTGCTCGCCCGGTCCGGTCTGGGCGGCGCCGTTCTCGCCTGACTGGCCAACCTGGCCCTCGTCGGTCTGCCCGGCAGCGTCCTCTTCGTTGGTTCCGCTGTTGCCTTCCTGCAGTTCTGACTGGCCGCTGACCGCCGACTGGTTCGTGCCGGCATTCGCCGTATCAGCCGCGACCGAGGTCTCGTGGCCACCCGACGTGGCCAGCGCGTTGGCCGCACCGAAAAGGCTGAGTGCCGCGGCGGCAACGACGATGATCCAAAACTTCTTCATGTGATTGTTTCTCCCTGGCCGGCTTTGGACTTGTCTGCCGGTTTCCAAACAACTAGACGCGCAGCCCAGGGGCTTTATTCGGCTTTTGTTTTCAGCCCCATTGGCCAGCCGCTAGAC
>CAXMLP010000390.1:0-2759 GCA_964194225.1 uncultured bacterium
TTCCCCGGCTGCGCCGGGGCCCCCCACCTGACCTCCCCGCTCTGACGTGGGGGGAGGACGAGATCTACTTACGCCCATTCCTATAATTGAGTTGATATCTGCCATCCCGAGATTGCCTCCGGCCAACCGGCGCCGCAGGCTCGGTTGGAGGAAGTGTCCCTGCCGCTCCCGGATGGCGCGCTGCCGGGATTGCTTGCGGCCCGGAGGGCCCGCCGACCGGCGCGGTCTTGCTCCTGCACGATGTGTACGGGCGCACCGCCTTCTACGAACACCTGGCCGGGCGCCTGGCGATGGCCGGGTACGTCGTGCTCCTGCCCGAGTTCTTTTATAGAGAAGGCCCCCTCCCTGAGCTGACGTCAGAGGCGGCGTCGCAGCGCCGGGCAATCGCCGATTCCCGGCGTCTTCTTCGGGACGCGCTCGGGGCAGCCGAGTGGCTGCGCCGTGATCACGGGCCACGCCTTGGTGCGATCGGCTTTTGCATGGGGGGTAACTATGCCCTCGCGATGGCCGCGGAGCGCACTGACCTGGCCACGGTCTGCTATTACGGTTTTCCCGGCCGGCCGATCCACTTCGCGCAGGATCCGTCGAGCCCGACTCCGATCGATCTGGTCCCGAAAATCTCCGGTCCTGTGATCGGGTTCTGGGGCGACCAGGACCAGGGCGCCGGGATGGACAATGTGGACCGCTTCGCTAAGGCGATGCGAGCGCGCGACGCCGCCTTCGAACTCCATGTCTACCCCGGAGTTGGTCATGGGTTCCTCGCCCGCTCCGGCCTCGACCCGAACCAGCCCGATTATTCGGACGCCTGGGACTCATGGTCTCGAACCCTCCAGTTCCTTGTCCAGAACCTCAGCCCATCCACGGAGAAGAATTAATGTCTGTGGATAGAAAACGATAAGAAGTAAGTCTTATCAATCGTCCTCGCGACGGCGTAGGAAGCTGCCGAAGAGGGGGGCCGTGAAGGACAATCGACCACGGCTGGGCCGGTAGAGCAACCCCTTCGCGATCAGCGAGCTGAGGAGCGGCTGCAGCTGGTTGTTGCGCAGGCCACTCGATCTCATCAGCTCCTCCATGCTCGCCGATTCGCCCTGCTCGGCCACCTGGCGCAGCAGGACGCGCTCGTGCCGTGAGGCGCGCAGGAAGCGCGCCTCGAAAAAGCCGCGGTCCAGCCCAGCCAGGATCGCCGGCCGGAGCCGTTCCACGTCGGCGACCGTGATCACCTCGCCCGGCGCGGCCCGCCAGAGCGAATCGCCGTAAACCTGGATGAAGAAGGGATAGCCGGCGGTGTCCTCGAGCACAAGCTCGACAGCCTCCTCATCGAAGCGGCGCCCTGCCCGTATTGCCGGGTCCACGAGCGCGGCCCGGTCCTCCGGCGGGCGCAGGTTGCGCAGCTCCTCGATCGTGAACATACGCTCCGAGTAACTCTTGGAGCGGGCCAGGTTCTCCAGCAGTGGAGAGAGCCCGCAGAGGATCAGCATCACCGGGACCCCGCGCTGCTGGGCGCCGGAGACCGCGGCGAGCAGGCCACTCAGGGTCAGGCCGTCGCGCCGCTCGCGGATCACGTGGAATTCGTCGTAGCGGAGCACAAACCCGCGGTGCTCGGTTCGCCGGCAGATTTCTCCCACGCGCAGGAGCGCCTCGCGGAGATCATCGTCGAGCCGGCCGGACGCCTCTGAGTGGTAGTTGCGGACGCTCAGCCCGACCTTCACCTCGCCGTAGCTGACGCTCAAGGTCCCCAGGAAGGCGAGCAGGCCCTCGGTGACCGCCGCCGCGGCATTGCCGAGCCGGGCCGAACGGGAGAGACGGCGGGTCAGCTTGGCGAGATCGTCAAGAATCGTTCTCGCGAACGCGCGCGCCTCGGAATCTGGCTCGGAGAATTCGCGCTCCACCACCACCCAGCCTTCGCGTTCGGCCTCGCTCGAATAGTGGTTGAGCAGGACCGTCTTGCCGACACCGCGCAGACCGGTCACGACGACGTTGCGCGGGCTGGTCGGGTCCTCCAGGAAGGAGCGGAAGCGCTCGATCTGCGGCCGGCGATCGCCCAGGTAGGGGGGCTCGAGGCCGGTGCCGGGCCGGTACGGGCTGGGACGCCGCTGATAAGCCATGATAAGGGTGCATTCTTATCATCAATCAGCCGGTTAGGCTAGGCCGTGAGGGTGAAATAGAGAAGTGACTTTGGAATCGATCGACGATGTGATGGAGCGCCTGGCCGAGCGGCGCTATGTCGGCGATCGCCAGCTGGCCACGTCGATCTACCTCGCGCTCAAGCTCTCCAAGCCACTTTTCATCGAGGGCGAGGCGGGCGTGGGCAAGACCGAGGCCGCCAAGGTGATGGCTGACGTGCTGGGAGCCCGGCTGATCCGGCTCCAGTGCTACGAGGGCATCGACCTCGCTCATGCCGCATACGAATGGAACTATCCGAGACAGCTCCTGCACATCCGGCTGCTCGGCGAGGGTGCCGATCGAGGAGCCGCCGAGAAGGAGATCTTCAGCTCCGAATTCCTGCTTCGGCGCCCGCTCCTCGACGCCATCGACAACAGCGATGCGGTGCCGCCGGTGCTACTGATCGACGAGATCGACCGCTCCGACGAGGAGTTCGAGGCCTTTCTGCTGGAGCTGTTGAGCGATTTCCAGATCTCGATACCCGAGCTGGGCACGATCTCGGCCAAGCAGCCGCCGTTCGTGGTCATCACCTCGAACCGGACCCGCGAGGTCCATGACGCGCTGAAGAGGCGCTGCCTCTACCACTGGATCGACTA
>CAXMLP010000391.1:0-3597 GCA_964194225.1 uncultured bacterium
CCCGCCAATCCACGTGGGTGGCGAGCACGAAATAGATGGCCGCGGTGAGGTTCACGATCGCGGCGAAAACGTTCTTGATGGCATTCAGCCGTTGCAGCGTTTCGTCGACCAGGACGCCCAGCAAGCTCATAAGGATCACTCCCTGGGCGGCGCCGAAATAGCCGCCATAGATCGCCGTGGCAAAGACCGCGATGGGCTGCAGGATCCGGGTGCCCGGCAACCCGCCGGCGCGCCGGATGTGGCTGCTGAGCCAGGGCTGAACAACCACGAGCACCACGGCGCCGATGATCAAGACCGGGACCACGGCGCGAAAGACCCGCTGCGAGAGCACCAGCAGGAGTCCGGCGCCAATCACCGCGCCGACGATCGCGGGAAGCCCGAGCCAGAGAACCCTGTGCATCTGTCCCCGGAGCTCGCGTCGGTACCCGACGACACCGCTGATGGAGCCGAGAACCAGCCCCACGGTGTTGCTCACATTGGCGACGACCGGGCCGTAGCCGAGCGCGAGAAGAGTGGGAAATGTGATCAGGGAGCCGGAGCCGATGATGGCGTTGATTCCCCCGGCCAGGAAACCCGCCCCCAGGATCGCCACCACCGACCAGGCCGTCATTGGAGGCGGCCGGCCGCGAGAGTCACCGTGCGCTCGAGGTGCGCCAGCATGAAATCCCGATCGTGTCCCGCCACGATGACAGTGCGCCCGGACCTCAGGAGGTCAGTGACCACCGCCGCAACAATCTGCCGCCCCGGCTCATCCTGCCCAACGGTGGGTTCATCCAGGGCGACGAGGGCGGTCTCCATGGCGACCACGGCCGCGATGGTGAGGAGCTTGCGGCGCGAGTAACCGAGGTCGTGGGGGTGGGCATCGACCCGCCCGCTGAGTCCGACCAGGTCCAGCGCTCGCTCGGCCGCCGCTGGCGACGCCGCCCCCGCGACGACCTCCTGGCCCACGGTGGAGTGAAAGAGCTGATCGTCGGGCTCCTGGAACACGAGCCCCACCACGCGAGAGAGCTGAGCCACCCGCACCCCGGCGGTATCCCTGCCTTCGAGGATGACCCTCCCACCGCTCGGTCGGAGGAGACCATTGAGGAGGCGGAGCAGGGTTGATTTCCCCGAGCCATTGGCGCCACTCACGCCTAGCGACTCCCCCTTTCGTACTTCGAGGTCAATCCCGGCGAGGACCGGGCCCGCGGCCGGGTACCCGAAGGTGACCGCCTCGAGCCGGATCAAAGTTCCACGACCCGGGCCCGGAGACCGGCCAGGAAGGTTCGGTCGTGCTCGGCGATCAGCATTGCCGTCCCCGCCTCGCTCATGGCCATCAACGCTCGGCCGACGCGTCCGGCGCCGGCTTCGTCAAGGCGCGATAGGGGCTCGTCAAGAACCAGGGTGGGGGGCCGCATCGCGAGCAGTCCAGCCAGCGCCACCAGCTGCCGCTCACCGCCAGACAGCTGCTCGGGAGCGCGGTCGGCCAGCGACTCGATTCCAACCGCCACCAGCGCCTGCCGAGTGACGCTGATCACCTCGGCAGGCGGAAGACCGAGGTTGCAGGGACCGAAGGCGACCTCCTCGAACACCGAACCGTGAAGACCTGAGAGCTGCGCCGCGGGGCTGTCGAAAAGCATCGTGGCGCCCGCCGGTACCGATGCGGTCCCCGCCAGACGGCCGCCGGTGAGCCGGGGGGCGAGCCCGGCGGCGATGAGGCAGAGGGTTGTCTTACCGCTCTCGTTGGCGCCGGCGATGCCGACCACCTCGCCCCTGCCCACCTCCAGGGAGATGTCTTGGACCGCAGGCCGGGTCGCCCCGGGATACCAAAAGCTGACGTCCTTGAGGCTTATCAACGCAGCACCACGCGAGCAAGCAGGGCGGCCGCGGCGGCGCCGCCCAGCCCGTAGCGAAGAAGGCGATCGAGACGGCGGGTGGGGGACGGCTGCAGGATGGTCCGCCGGCGCACCCTGCCGAACCCCCGTGACTCGAGGGCGAGCGTGCGCTCCTCCACCTCGACCAGGCTGCCGTAGACCACGGGACCGGTCAGCTCCAGGATGCCGCGCAGCCGGCCCGGCCACGAACCGTCGCGGTCAAGGCCCCGGGCGCGGCGCGCGTCGGCGACTCGGAGCGCCCGCGCCCGCGCCCGGGGCACCGCGGCCACCGCCGCCCCGAGCACGAACGCAGCTCGCGCTGACAACCCGCTCGCTTCCAGGTCGGCGAGCAGGACGCCGAGCGGAGTGGTCAGGAAGAGCAGCGCGGGTGGCAGCGAGAGGCTCAGGACGACCAGCGCCGCGCGCACGCCGTCGAGCCGGTCGCCGCCGGCGGGCCAGACGGCATTGACCACCACCGTCGACAGAAGGAGGGGAAACAGGGCCCCGACGACGATCGCGATCGCTCTCAGGCGGTGAGCGAGGCCGGCGACGACCAGTACCACAAGCAGGATCAGCAGCGGCGCCCAGCGGGGCTGGGCAAGGGTCACGGCCATGGCCGAGGCGGCCATCACCAGCCGGGTGAGGGCGTTGGGGTGGCGGTTAGCCCGGGCCGGCGAGGCGCTCTCCATTTGGAAAGCGGACGAGCAGCCGCCGCGGCATCCCCGCGATCAGGAGGTACACGGTGAAGAAGGTGATCATCTTGTCAAGCGGGTCCGAGAGCAGGCCCTGCTGGAGCACGGCTGTGTAGACGTTCGCCCCACCGGCCCGAAAGACGGCGACCAGCACGTCAGTCCCGCTTCCCGTCACGCCACCGAACACATAGGCCGCGATCGGCGCCGAGACGAGCGCCGCCACCACACCGGTCACCAGGCCTGCCGCCAGGGCCAGCACGACTCCGGGGTCACGGCGGATGAAGAGCCCATAGACCGCAAGCGCCGCGAAAACGGCGATGACGACGACGAAGACGATCCGCGACGTTGTGAACGCGGCCGCGTCGAACCCGGTGGTCGCGGAATAGGCGCCGCTGGTCGCGTATGCGCGACTGAATGTGTAGGCGGCGACGAGCGCCGCGACGACAACGGCGCCGGCGGCGGTCGCGATCGTCCGCGGTTCCGCCGGCCGGCCGGTCTGAAACACACCCACCCGGCCCCAGAATCCCGCCAGCAGGCCGATGCAGCCCGCGGTGATTGAGAAGGGCCCAACGGTTGGCGAGCCAACCGGCGGTGGGATCGCGTAGGCCCACAATAGGTCGGTCACGACCCCGGTCAGCAGACCGGCGAGCGGGCCCGCGAGCACGCCGACCAGGATCGTACCGATGGAGTCGAGATAGAGCGGGAGCCGGAGCGCCTGCCCGACGATCGAGCCCAACGCGATGTTCATGGCGATCGCGATCGGCATCAGGACCAGGACGCGGGTGCTGATGGTTCGGCGGGCCACGACCATGTCGAAGGCATTCTATGAAAGCCGGGTAAGCCGCCCGTCCGGGCCGGCAGGCCATAACCTGACCTGGTGGATCGACAGGCAGGCGGCGAGATTCCGGCCAGCCGGCTCGCCAACCTTGTCGGGCCCGCCATCCTGCAGGCCTTCGACGAATACCTGGAGGCCTTCCGGGCGATCACGGGCCGGGCGCGCGGCAGGTTCGAACGCTGCGAGTGGCGGGGCACCGTCTCTTATACACATCTCC
>CAXMLP010000392.1:0-6751 GCA_964194225.1 uncultured bacterium
CCTGCGCCTTCGGCGTGCTCACCACCTACACCGAGGAGCAGGCCCGGGAGCGGCTGGACAAGGGCCGCGAGGCGGCGGAAACCGCCCTCGAGATGGCCAACCTGCTCCGGCAGCTTGCCAGCCGGCCGGTGCAGCTCCCCGGACCAGGCCACCCGGTCCGGTAGTCAGCAAGGAGCTAGCCGGCCAGCCCCCAGCTGAACTTGTGCTCCGGCTCGAGGCGAGCTCGCTCCCGGCCAACCAGGAGGCAGCGACCCTGCACCGCGATGCCGCGCTTGGGTCCCATCGCATCCACGACCAATGCGGCCCGGGGCTCGGCGCCCAGGTTGCGGAGCTTCACGCCATCGGCATCGAATTCGAAATACGGGGTCGCCGCGTCGAGCTCGTACATGACGGGCATGACGTGCGGCCAGCCGGCGGCGGATACCGTGGCCAACCGAGCGAGCCGCTGAGAAAGGAGGAACGCCAACTCGGCGGGGGTGAAGGTCACCTCGCGGCAGCGGCGGTCAGGAAGTTGAGTGCGTTGAGGTAGGCGTGAACAGCGGCGGTGACCGAATCGGTCGAGGCTCCCCGGCCGGTGACCATCTCCTCACCCATCGACAGCTCCACCACCGCCTCCGCCATGGCGTCGCGGCCGGGCGTCGCGGAGAAGGAGGCGAAGGACTCGAGGTGGGGCGAGATCCCGGTCAGCTTTTCAATGGCCTTGAAGGCGGCATCGAGTGGCCCGTCGCCCTGCTGGCGGCGCATTGCGGGACCGGAATCGAGTTCAAGTGTCACCTCGGCGGTGGCGGGCATTCCGGTCGTGGTCTGCACGGTCAGGGCGAGCAGCTTAAATCGTCCCGGTGCTTCGGCGAGCGCCTCCTCGGCAACGGCCCGCAGGTCCTCCCGAAAGATCTGCTCCTTGTCCTCACAGAGGGCCAGGACAGCCGCATAGATGAGGTCCAGGACCCTCTCCGCCTCGCCGACCGGGATGCCGACCTCGCGTAGCTCGCGGCTGAGGGTGTCGCGGCCGTTGGGGGTGCCGACCAGTCCCGCATGGGGATCGAAGCCGAGCTCAGCCTTGTCGATGATGCGGTCCTTGAGGGGCCCACCGTGAGGCGTGAGGATGGCCAGCCGGCGTGAGCCGTCGGTCACGACGACATGTTCGCCGCCGGCGGCCACCTGGGCGACCAGGGCGTCAGCCTGTTCTTTGAGTTCGGAGACGCTGACGAACACGGACAAGGCGTGACTGAGTCTACCCCCAAGCTCCGCGGCTCAAGTCTCAAACCCAACCGCCAACTTAAGCCGCGAACCAAGTTCGCAAACACGAGTTCAAAGGGTCCCCGCTGGGTAAGCTTGGTGAGTGGCGAAGCGTTCCGGGGCCGGGCTCGCGATTGCTTCGATCGGGCTCACGGCCCTGCTTTCGGGGCTTGCCTGGGACGCCGTGCTCCATGCTCGGGATCCCGGGCTGGCACATCGGGAGGGGATTTTCACCCTGGCCAACCCGGGGCACGTGCTGCTCCTGGGCGGCGTCGCAGCAACGGTGCTCGGGATCCTCCTGGCGATCATCTCGAGCGGTCTCCGCCGGCCACTTCGGTTCGGCGGCGCGGGTCTGGTTGGGGTGGTGGCGCTGGGCGCCGCTGGCGCGCTGGCCTGGTCCGCGGGCCAGGAACAGCGGACGCAGGCGCAGTTGCTGCTGACAAGCTCCGCCAGCGCCGACCGCGACCTCGCCGGCACCGGACCGGCCGGCACCCAGGCCGCCGGCATGCACACTCATCTCCACGGAACCGCCGACCCAAAGCGGGCGACACCCGCCCAGATGGCGGCCGCCCGGCTCCTTCTCAACCAGACCAAGCTTGGGGTGGCTCGGTTTGCCGACCAGCAGGTGGCCCTTGCCGCCGGATACCGCATCGTCACGCCGCCGGACCAGCCGATCGTCCACTACGTCAACCCGGAATACCTCCAGACTGGGTGGACCCTCAACCCCGAACGGCCGGAATCACTGATCTATGGCAGCGGCGCCAGGGGGCCTGTACTGCTGGCGGCCATGTACATCGAGCACGGCATGGGGCGGGCCGGGCCAGACGTTGGCGGACCCTTGACCCTGTGGCATTCGCATTCCAACCTGTGCGTCTCGGTGAAGACGCAGATCATCGACGCATTCACTTACAAGGACGGCCGTTGCCCGCCCGGCGATCTCAACAGCGGGACGCCCGAGATGTTGCACGTGTGGGTCGTTGACAACCCCAATGGTCCGTTCTCCTCGGACATGAATCCGGCGGCGCTGGTCAGGCTTCTCCAGGGTTAGCCAGCCAGCGGTCCAGCGCAGTGACTCGCTCGGGAAAGCGGGTCAGGGATTCCGGGCCGACCGCGGCGCGGAATCCCTCCGCCGCGGCCGTTAGCAGTGCCCTCAGCTCGGCTGATCGGATCTGCCCGGCGGTCAGGACTCGGAGCAGCGCGGCCGATCTCTCCGCCCCCTCCAGCGCAGCCTCCCAGCCGAGCCTGCCAAGCGCTTCACCCTCGGCCGCCAGCCGGGCACCGAGGAGGACCATCTCCTCCGACCCGGTCCGCCTGCCGCACTCCCGCGCCGCGCCGTGGGCGGCGGCACGGGCCAGCCTCGCCTCCAGCAGCTTGCCGTCGGCGGCGTGACAGCCTCGGGCGGGGAGGGCCGGACAGAGGCCGACCACCTCATCCTGTCCCACGTGCTCAGCACCGGCGAGGCCGCGGAGAGCGGTGAGGGCGCGAATCGGCGGGCATTCTGTGGGACGGGTGAGGTTCATCGACAGCTGCGTCCCGGCCCGCACGGCGAACGCCAGAGCCTGAATTCCGGCGATCCCACCCGAACTCTCACGCAGACTTCGAGCCAGGCGCCTTCCGGCGGCGATGTCGAGGCCGGGAAGGAGGGCGTTGTACGCGACGAGGGGTTGGCGCGCGCCGACGCAGACCACCCCGGCGGTCGGATGTGGTTGGTCGCCGAGGTCGGGTGGTGGCGGTGAGGATGACCGCACGCGGGCCAGGCGGTGCTTGCCCGCGGCGCCATAGAAGTAGACGGGGACTCGCAATTCGCTCCAGACCCGGTCACCGAGGGCGTGGGCGCAGCTGACAGCAGCCTCGAGTGGCGTTCCGCCAAGGGGCACGAAGGGGACCACGTCAGCCACCCCGCGGCGGGGATGTACGCCGGCATGCCGGCTCAGGTCGAGCTGCTCAACTGCCGCGGCGACCACCCTGAATGCGCCCTGCTCCACCTGCTCGCCCGCCAGGGTGATCACGACCCGGTTGTGGTCTTGGTCGGCGCTGGAGTCGAGGACATGACCGCCGCCGGCGGCGGCCGCCAGGAGCGCGGCCAGGACCTGCGCATCGCGGCCCTCGGAAAAGTTGGGGACGCAACAGAGGAGGTGGGGCAAGGGCAGCGACTCTAGAGTATTTGAGATGTCAGGGCGCGTGATGCTGGTTTACGACGATGCCTATATGGCTTACCGGCACGCCCAATGGCATCCTCTCCAGCCCCGCCGCGTCAAGCTGGCGGTGGAACAGATGAGTGCCTGCGGGCTGCTCGAGTTCGCTTCAGTCGTGGCTCCTCGGGAAGCAACCGGCGCCGAGCTCGCCCTTGTCCACTCGCCCGCGTACATCGCGCTGGTGGAGCGCCTCACGAGTCCTGACCTTTCGCGCCCGGACATCGCCGCGGCGGCGGCGGCCGGGTTCGCCAGCGAGGACAACCCGGTCTTCCCGGACATGCATGCGGCCAGCGCGCTGATCGTCGGCGGCAGCCTGGTCGCCATGGAATCGGTCCACGAAGGGCGCGCCGAACATGCCTTCAATCCCGCCGGCGGGCTCCACCATGCAATGCGATCGGCGGCGTCCGGTTTCTGCGTTTATAACGATGTCGCGGTGGCGGCGGCATGGCTCCGCGACGCCGGCCATCGGGTGGCCGTCGTCGATGTCGACGTCCACCATGGGGATGGCACGCAGGCGGCCTTCTACAGCGATCCGAATGTCCTGACCATCAGCCTGCACGAGCTGGCGCGCAACTTCTTTCCCGGCACCGGGCAGACCGACGAGACCGGTTCGGGCGCGGGCGCCGGGACATCTGTCAACCTGCCCTTTCCACCCTTCACCTGGGACGAGCCCTGGCTCGAGGGTTTCCACGCGGTGGTACCCGAGCGCCTGCGGGCGTTCCGGCCAACAGTCCTGGTGACGCAGTGCGGCTGTGACACCCATCTGCTCGATCCGTTGGCCGACCTGCGCTGCTCAACTCGCCTATGGCCCGAAATCGGCCGCGCTTTTCACGAGCTGGCCCACGAGCTCTGCGACGGGCGCTGGGTGGCCCTGGGCGGTGGCGGGTATGCCGTCGAGGAGGTGGTGCCCCGGGCCTGGACGCTGCTCTTCGCGGAGATGATCGAGCGACCCGAGCTGGCCGCAAGCCTGATCGACCCGGAGGCCTTCCCGCCGGTGGAGGAGGCCCAGCAGAGGATCTGGACGGCCGTGCGCCACTCCCGGCGTGGCCTGGGCCAGGCCCTAACGGACGCGCGCCCAGGCGAACGGTAGCGGTTGTGACGCTAGCGGCGACCGGCTCGGGCGATGCCTAACACGACGAGCTGGAGTGGCAGCGCGGTGCCGATGAGGAGGCCGACCAGCGGTGCCGCCCAAAGCTGACCGTGGCCATGGTGGGTTCGCAAGAGCGCCCACCAGGCCCCGCCGGCGATCAACACCAGGAGTTGCCAGGCGGCCGCGAACTGCGCCCAGCGAACCAGCGCTGATCGCCGCCGGAGGGGATCGGGGGAGGCGAGTTGATCGGCGAGGAGCAGCTGCCAGCCGGCGAAATGAACCAGGCAGCCGGCCACAAAGGCGACGAGGGCGAGGCCGAGGTAGGTGGAATCACGCATGGCCGAGTACCGCCTGGGAGCCGCCGCCTAAAGAGCCGTCAGGCAGAGGCCGCGGTGTGGGTTCTCAGGCAGCGCGTGCAGACGCGCGCCTTGACGGTCTTGCCGGCGACGGTGACAAGGCCCGACTGCAGATTCGGCAGGAACCGCCGGTTCGTGCGGTTCTTGGCGTGGCTTACGTTGTGTCCATACTGCGGGCCCTTGCCGCAGATCTCGCATTTTCTGGCCATGGTGTTTCTCTCAGAAGGGGGAACCGGGTTCGGGGACACCCGCCACGCGACCCAATGAATGGAGGGCGGGGGTGACGCGAATTGTACCATGGGGTTCTCGGATGCCAATGAATACAGCTGAAGACCAGGAGCAGGCCCCCCGCGAAGTGTCCCAGGGCGTCCTGCGGCGCGCTCGCGACCGGGGTCGAATCGAGGTCTTCCCGGCGGTGGTGGCGGCGGTCGCCGGGCATGCCGCGGTGTCCTGCTACGGCGTCATGGGCATGTCCGTGCGCGGACTGCGGGATGGGGTGGCCCTCCTCCTGCGCCGTGACAACCTGCATCGGGGCGTCGAGGTCCGCGAGCTCGCCGGCCAGCTGGTCATCGACGTTTACGTGGTCGTCGAATACGGAACGCGGATCACGGCGGTCGCAGAGAACCTGCAGAGCACGGTCCGCTTCGAGGTCGAACGGCTGCTGGGTGTGCCGGTGGGCGAAGTCAACGTATTCGTACAAGGGGTGCATGAAGACCGACCTCGCCGCTGAGATAAATCCCGAATCCGTGGACGGCCGGGTCTTCAAACATGCCCTCCTCGGGAGCCTGAGTTGGCTGGCCGCCAACCAGGAGGAGGTGAATCGTCTCAATGTCTTTCCCGTGCCGGATGGGGACACCGGCACGAATATGCTCCTCACGCTGCAGTCCGCGGTCGACGACATTCGTGATTCCGAGGCGGCGGAGATCAGCAAGATCGCGGCGCTCGCGGCCCACGGCAGCCTGATGGGCGCCCGTGGCAATTCCGGGGTGATTCTCTCCCAGATCTTTCGGGGCTTCGCCAAGCATGTCCAGGGCAAAGCCCAGCTGACCCCGGCGGAGCTTGCCGACGCCCTTGAGGAAGCTGCCAACGCCGCCTACCGGGCCGTCATCAAACCGACCGAGGGGACCATCCTGACGGTCGCCCGCGAAGCCGGTCGGGCGGCCCGGTCGGCCGCCGCGCAGTCCGGTGCGAGCGTGAACAGTGTCATAAGGGCGGCCAGTGAGGGCGCCAAGATCGCCACCGACGCCACCCCAACACAGCTGGCGATCCTCCGCGAGGCAGGAGTCGTCGATGCCGGTGGTTTCGGGCTCCAGATCATCCTCGAGGGCTTCCTGCGCAGCGTTGAAAAGAGTGACGCCGCCAAGTCCAAGCCGGGCGCCGGCCGCAAGGCCCCCATCGCCGCCGCCCAAAAGAACCTCGAGCTCCCGGAGGAGGGCTGGGGCTACTGCACAGAGTTCCTCATCGAAGGCCGGGGCATGAAGCTCGAGGAGATCCGGGACGCGATCGCCGCGATGGGCAATTCAGCCCTCGTCGTGGGCGACGACGAATTGATCCGCGTCCACGTTCACACCAACGAGCCGACCAGGGTCCTCGCCTATGCCTCGAGCATCGGCAGCCTGGCCAAGACCAAGGTGGACGACATGTCCAAACAGCACCGCGTCATCCTGCAATCCGAGGAGCCCGCGACGGCTGCGGAGTCACCTGTCGCCCGACCGGACGAACCCCGTGTCAATGGCGCCGGAGCCAAGGCCGCGGCGCCCGGTCAACGCCGGCCGAACGGCATCGGCCTGGTGGCGGTCGTCGCGGGGGGCGGCCTCTCGGGCATCTTTCGCGGTCTCGGCGTTGACGCGGTCGTGGAGCTGTCTCTTATACAC
>CAXMLP010000393.1:0-2317 GCA_964194225.1 uncultured bacterium
ACGAGCTGGCCGACCTCATGATGGTCGCCGCCGGCGAGGTGGAGGAGCTGATCTGCCGGATCGCCCAGCTGGCGCGGGCGGTCGGCATCCACCTGATCGTCGCCACGCAACGCCCCTCGACCGACATCATCACGGGCCTGATCAAGGCCAACATCCCTTCCCGGATCGCCTTTGCGGTGGGCTCGCAGGTGGACAGCCGGGTCATTCTCGATTCGGGCGGCGCCGAAAAGCTGCTCGGCCGGGGCGACATGCTCTACCAGCCCGTCGATGCCGGTAAACCGACCCGGATCCAGGGCGCCTTCGTTTCCGACAACGAGGTGGACGCGATCGTCAACTGGTGGAAGGCGCAGGGCGCGCCGCGCTTCATGGAAGAGGTTCTCGACAGCGCTGTGACAACAGGCTTCGGCGCCGGAGAGGAGGAGCGCAAGCTTGATCCGCTCTTTGCCCGGGGCGCGCGGGCGGTGGCCGCGGAGGGTGGAGCGTCGGTCTCCCTCATCCAGCGCAAGTTCAACGTCGGCTACTCACGGGCCGGCCGGATCGTCGACCAGCTCGCCGAACATCGGGTCATCGGGGGCTACCAGGGCTCCAAATCCCGCGAGGTCCTGATGAACCTGCCCGACGTGGATGAGCTGCTCGAGCGGCTCGGCCTGGAGTAGGGCTGCGCCGACACGCGAATCTGGCACCCTGGGACCGGCGGGCTGCCGTCACACTTGGGATGAGATAGGCCTCTGAGCGTGAACCTCCCCAATCTGCTGACCCTGAGCCGCCTGGGCGGGATACCGATCCTGGTCTGGCTCCTCTTGGCGCGATTCCCAAATCACGACCAGTGGGCGGCGGTCCTCTTCCTCTTCTTCTCGAGCACCGACACCGTCGACGGCCAGTTGGCCCGCCGGCTGGGCAGGGTGACCGAGCTGGGCAAGTTCCTCGACCCGCTGGCGGACAAGCTCTTCATCCTCGCCGTGCTGGTGACGCTCGTCCAGGAACGGATGCTGCCCGCCTGGGTGGTGGTCGTGATCTTCAGCCGCGAGCTGTTGATCACCATCCTGCGCTCGGTTGGCCTCGGCCAGGGCCGGGTGATCGCGGCCAGCAACTGGGGAAAGACCAAGACTGTCACGCAGGTGGTGGCCGTCTTTCTGGTGATCTTGGCGCGACCCTATCCCGGGCTGGCACTGCCGGCGCTGCTGGTGGTCGGGCTGGCCGTGGTGGTGACGATCGGCAGTGGGCTCGACTACCTCTGGAAGTTTCGGCATGTCCTCGGCCTGCCGCCCCGCCAACCCGCCATCCGCCCTCTCAAGCTCAGCGGCGGTTCGCTTGGAACGGGCGAGTCGGTGCACCCCACGGTTGTGGAACTGGCCGAGCTGATGCGACGGCGTGGGCTCACGCTGGGAGTGGCCGAGTCCTGCACGGGAGGCCTCCTGGCGGCGGCGATCACCGACCTGCCGGGAAGCTCCGCCTTCTTCTCCGGCGGCGTCGTCCCGTACACCAACGAGCTGAAACACCGACTCCTGGGGGTACCCCGGGAACTCCTCGTGGAGAAGGGGGCCGTCAGCGCCGAGGTCGCCGTCGCGATGGCCACCGGGGCCCGCGAGCGGTTGGGAACCGATTGCGCGATCTCGATCACCGGGATCGCCGGGCCCCAAGCCCAAACTGAGGCGGAGGGCGGCAGCAAGCCGGCCGGCCTGACCTTCATCGGGTTGGTCGGCCCGGAGCTGGTCCTGGTGAGACAGTACGACTGGACCGGCGACCGGCTCGAGAACCGGCGGCTGAGCGTCACGGCCGCGCTCCGCCTGTTGGTCGATTCGCTCGCTGAGGTCAGGGCTTGACGAAACGAACGTCTGTTCGGTACAGTTCGTCTCGGCCCTTCGCCGCAGGCCGTGATCGCTGTAAACGCTTGCCCGACGTCGCCGCAACGTAGAAGCTGGCCTCAACACCAGGAGGGAAATCAAATGGAAAGCAAAGAGAAAGCACTCGGAACGGCGATTTCACAGATCGAGCGGAGCTATGGAAAGGGGGCGATCATGCGGCTTGGCGAAGCTGGTCCCCAGCGAGAGATCCAGTCGATCCCGACCGGCGCGCTGCCACTCGACCTCGCGCTCGGGGTGGGCGGGATACCGAAGGGAAGGATCATTGAGATCTACGGACCCGAGTCCGCCGGTAAGACGACACTCGCTCTGCACATCATCGCGGAGTCACAGAAACAGGGCGGCGTGGCGGCCTTCGTGGACGCCGAGCATGCCTTGGATCCCATCTATGCCGCCCGCATCGGGGTGCGCATCGATGACCTTCTCGTCAGCCAGCCCGACACCGGCGAGCAGGC
>CAXMLP010000394.1:0-2767 GCA_964194225.1 uncultured bacterium
TCAAGCCGTGGGAGTGCAAGGTGTTCGGTACCGCGTGTACCCCGGAGCATGCGATCGGTACCTGCATGGTGTCGCCGGAAGGCGCATGCGCGGCCTACTACAACTACGGGCGGTTCGCCCGTGAGCGGGAGGTCGTGTGAGCGACACCGGCTCCGTGGTCACCGGACGTGAGCAGCGCGTGCTCGAGATCATCGAGACCGCGCGCGCCAAGCGGGCTCGGTTTCGTGACAAGCAGATCACGCTGGCTCACGGGGCCGGCGGCAAGGCCACGCAGACGCTGATCGAGGGCCTCCTCGTGCCCGCGTTCGCTCCGGACGGCGCAGGCTCGCTGCCGGCGATGGCGGACGCCGGGGCGGTCAACATCTCGGGGACCCGGCTGGCCATCACCACCGACAGCTTCGTGGTCAAGCCGCTGCGCTTCCCGGGCGGCTCGATCGGCGAGCTCGCTGTGAACGGAACCGTGAACGACCTCGCCATGGCGGGGGCCCGGGCCGTGGCGCTGACCGTGTCGATGATCCTCGAGGAGGGACTCGACTCCGACGTGCTGCGGGCCGAGGTCCAGGCGATCGCCAGCGCGGCGGTGCAGGCCGGCGTCGAGATCGTCGGCGGCGACACCAAGGTGGTCGAGCGCGGGGCGGCGGACGGCATGTACCTCTGCACCACCGGCGTGGGCGAGATCGATCCCCGGTCCCAGATGGCCACCGACGCGATCCGGCCCGGGGACCGGATCCTGGTCTCCGGACCGATCGGCGAGCACGGAACGGCGATCATGCTGGCGCGCAACCAGTTCGATCTCGATGCCGACATCGAATCGGACACCCGCTCGCTGTGGCCCGCTGCGGACGCGCTCCTTGGCAGCGCCGGCGAGCACCTGCACTGCATGCGGGATGCCACTCGGGGCGGCGTGGCCTCCGCGCTCAACGAGTTGGCGCGCGCCTCGGGCGTGGCGATCGTGGTTCGAGAGGCCCAGGTCCCGGTGTCGCCGATTGTCGGCGCGGCGGCCGAGCTGCTGGGCATCGACCCGATGTACATCGCCAACGAGGGGCGGTTGGTGGCCTTCGTGGCACCAGAAGCGATGGCCGAGGCGCTGGAAGCGCTGAAGCGGGTGACGGGCAGCGAGGGCGCTGTGGAAATCGGTGAAGTCAGGCGCGAACCGCCTGGAATGGTGTTGGTGGAGACGAGTTTCGGCGGCAGGCGAGTGATGGATCAGCTCGTCGGTGACCCGCTGCCGCGCATTTGTTGAGGCGAGAGAGCGATCGAGAGGAGCATCAATGGCGACGCAGATGGAATTCATACCAGGGCAGAGGGAGACCGAAGCGGTCACGGCACATGTGCTGTGGATGACCGTCGGCCTCTCTTGCGAGGGGGACTCGGTCGCCATGACTTCCGCGACCAACCCCAGCCTCGAGGACATCATCCAGGGTGTGATCCCCGGCATGCCGCGGGTGGTCATCCACAACCAGGTGATCGCCTTCGAAGTCGGCGATGAGTACATCCAGGCCTGGTACGACGCCGAGGCGGGCAAGCTCGACCCGTTCGTGCTCGTCATCGAGGGCTCGGTCCCGAACGAGGAGATCAACGGCGAGGGCCATTTCACCGGCTTCGGCGTGAATCCCAGCAACGGTCAGCCGATCACCCTGAACGAATGGATCGACCGGCTGGCACCGAAGGCCGCTGCCGTCGTCGCCGTCGGAACCTGCGCCACGTACGGCGGGATCCCGGCGATGAAGAACAATCCCACCGGAGCGATGGGAGTCGCCGACTACCTCGGCTGGAAGTGGACCTCCAAGGCCGGACTTCCCGTGATCAACATCCCCGGGTGCCCGGCCCAGCCGGACAACATGACCGAGGTGCTGATGTACCTCGTCTTCCACCTGGCCGGAATGGCCCCGGTTCCCGAGCTCGACGAGCAGCTGCGGCCGAAGTGGCTGTTTGGCCGGACCGTGCGCGAAGGCTGCAACCGCGCCGGCTTCGTCGAAGAGGGCAATTTCGCCACCGAGTACGGCTCCGATCACCGTTGCCTGGTCAAGCTCGGCTGCAAGGGACCGGTGGTCAAGTGCAACGTGCCGGTTCGCGGCTGGGTGAACGGCGTCGGTGGCTGCCCGAACGTGGGCGGGATCTGCATGGCCTGCACGATGCCCGGGTTCCCGGACAAGTACATGCCGTTCATGGATCCGGATAAGTGGGGTGCGGCCGCGGCCAACATCGAACGCTTCAGTTTCGGCCCGCTCTTCAAGTACTTCCGCGAGCGGAATATCACCAAGAAGTACGACGTCGAGCCCGAGTGGCGGCGTCGAGGGCCGGCGCTCACCACCGGCTACCAGAAGCGCTGGTAGCGGGCGAGCGAGTCAGTCCGAATCGACACTTTTCAAGGAGAGCAAATGGCCACAATGGAAACCCCCGCATCACAGCAGAAGGTCGTCGTCAAGGAGATGTCCTGGGATCCGATCACCCGGATCGTCGGGAGCCTCGGGATCCACACGGAGATTGATTTCTCCAACCGCCAGGTGCTGAAGTGCTACAGCACCTCGATGGTGTTCCGCGGCTTCGACATCTTCATGAAGGGAATCGATCCGCGCGACGCGCATTTCATCACCAGCCGGATCTGCGGCATCTGTGGTGATAACCACTGCACCTGTTCGTGCCTGAACCAGAACATGGCCTATTCGGTCAAGCCGCCGCCGCTCGGCGATCTCGCCTTCAACCTGGCGGAGTCCGCGGACTACATGTTCGACCACGCGATCTTCAACGACTGCATGGCGAACGT
>CAXMLP010000395.1:0-3020 GCA_964194225.1 uncultured bacterium
AGACGCTCCGGGCCTTCCTCGAGGCGGGCGAACAGCAGGCCGCGGCGCGCCGGCTCAAGGTGCACCCGAATACGCTCCGCTACCGCCTCGACCGGATCATGGAGATCTCCGGAGCCGAGCTGAACGATCCCGAAACAAGGCTCAACCTGGCCGTGGCGCTGCGAGTTCAGGCTCTGCTGAATTTGTAGACCGGCTACGAGACGAGGGCTGCTCCGTTGGTGCGGACCGACTAGGCCGCAAAGCCCCTGTCCGATAGGTTTCACAGCAGGAATGCCTCCCTCCTTAAGTTCGCGCGCCTTGAATTCCCGGGGCTACTGGCCGGGGGACCTGCCCGCCTACCGCGCCGCCTGCGGGATGGGATTTGTCGCAACGCCCGCGCTGCCGGCTTCCCATCGGGTTGTGGAGCTGGCCACCGGAGCTCTCGCCCGATTGGCGCATCGCGGGGGGATGGACTCGGACGGCAAGAGCGGCGACGGCGCCGGTCTCCTGATCCAGGTTCCCCACCGGCTGCTGGGTGGCCGGCCGGGCCGGCTCGGAGTGGCGATGCTCTTCGAATGGGACAGCCGCGCGAAGGTGCTGCTGGCGGAGGAGCTGCGGGCTGCCGGCAGCCCGATCGCCGAATGGCGAGAGGTACCGATCGAGGTCGATGTCCTGGGCAGCAAGGCGGCCGGCGACCGGCCGGCGATCTGGCAGGGGCTGATCGATGCGCCGGGCCTCTCAACCGACGAGTGGGAGGGCGCCCTGTACAGAGCGCGGCGGGCGGTGGAGAGGCGCGCCGCGGCCGAGGGAGTTCGGCTCTACATCCCTTCGCTTTCGTCCCGCACGGTCGTCTACAAGGGCCTGCTCGCGGGAACGCACCTGGCGGCCTTTTTCAAGGATCTCAGTGACCCCGCCTGCGAGAGCGCACTGGCTGTCTTTCACCAGCGGTACTCGACCAACACGATGCCGGACTGGCGCAATGCGCAGCCATTTCGGATGCTGGCGCACAACGGGGAGATCAACACCCTCTCCGGGAATCGCAACTGGATGCGCGCCAGAGAGTCGTACCTGCCCCACGAGCTCCGCGACGTCATCGAGGCGGTGGGGTCGGACTCAGCCTCGCTCGACAACGCGTTGGAACTGCTGGTCCGGCTCGGGGCTGATCCCGCCGAGGCGCTGATGACGCTGGTTCCCGACGCCTGGGAGGGGCGCGGCGACATCGACCCCAGCGTGCGCGACTTCTATCGTTTCCAGTCCACGCGCTACGAGCCCTGGGACGGTCCCGCCGCACTCGCCTTCAGCGATGGCGTGGTGGCGGGAGCGGCCCTCGACCGCAACGGGCTGCGCCCGCTGCGCTACCAGCTGAGCGACGACGGACTTGTCGTCGCCGCCTCCGAGGCGGGGGTCGTGCCGATGGACCCCGCCCGCGTCATCGAGCGCGGCCGTTTGGGGCCGGGCCAGATCCTTCTCGTCGACACCTCGGACGGCTCGGTCCTGCATGACGCGCAGGCCAAGGAGCGCGTCGCCGCCAGAGCCGAATACGGGGCGCACGCGGACCGGCTCCTCCACCCCGTCTCGAGACGCTGGATCGACTCCGAAGCGCTGGAGCTGCTGGCCGGCCTGCAGCGAGTGCACGGCTGGGGTTCGGAGGACATCAAGATCGTCGTTCGCACCATGGCCGAGACCGGCCTTGAGAGCGTCTATTCAATGGGCGACGACACCCCGGTTGCCATCCTCGGCCGGACGCCGCGGCGAGTCTACAACTACCTCCGCCAGCGGTTCGCCCAGGTCACCAACCCGCCCATCGACTCGCTGCGCGAGCGGTTCGTGATGTCCCTGCGCGTGGTTCTCGGCACTCGGGTGACGATGACCGGGCCGCCGCCCCGCAAGCCTGCGCCGCCTCCGCTTCTCGAGCTCGAGAGCCCGATCCTGGGTTCGGGCGAGCTCTCGCGGATTCTTGAGACAGGACTGGTTCTCGACGCCACCTTTGCCGAGGATGAGACCCTGCGCGACGCGCTGGCACGGCTCTGCGACGCCGCCGCCGACGCCGCGGACGGCATCCTCGTCCTGAGCGACCGGCGCACCTCCCGGCACCGCCTCCCGGTGCCCATGGCCCTCGCCGTCGGAGCAGTGCACGAGCGCCTCCTCGCCGACGGCTCGCGCCTGCGCAAGGACCTGGTCGCGCTGGCAGGCGACTGCGTCGACGTTCACGACCTCGCGATGCTGGTCAGCACCGGGGCGTCAGCGGTCCATCCCTATCTCGGCTTCGCCACGGCGCGGGCCGCGGTCGAGGGCTCCGATCCCCAGGAGGCCGAGAACGCCTACCGGCGGGCGCTCGAGGCGGGGCTCCTCAAGGTGATGGCCAAGATGGGCATCTCGTGCGTGGCGAGCTACTGCGGGGCACAGGTCTTCGAGGCCATCGGCCTCGGCGCCGAAGTGATGGCGACCTGCCTGCCGGCGGTCCCCTCCCGGGTGGGTGGCGCGGACTTCGGCGACCTCGAGGCGGTGATTCGAGATCATCATCGGGCGGCCTGGACGGCGAGTGACGCGCCCCCCGACCTCGGCCTGGTCAGGTTCCGCAAGGCGGGCGAATGGCATGCTCACAACCCGCTCGCGGTGCGCCAGTTGCAGAAAGCAGCGCAATCCGGCGACCAGGGCGAATACGAGGCCTACCAGCGGCTGGCCGACATGGGCGCGCCGGCGGCACTGCGCAACCTGCTCGAGATCCGTCCCGCGCAGGCCGCGGTGCCGATCGACGAGGTGGAGCCGATTTCAGCCATCCTGCCCCGCTTCATCGCAACGGCGATGTCCCTCGGCGCGCTCTCCCCGGAGGCCCACCTGGCTCTCGGCCTGGCGATGAACAGCATCGGCGGCCGCTCCAATTCCGGCGAGGGTGGCGAGGACCCCGAGCTCTACGGCGCGCCCGGGCCGCGGGGAGACAACCGCATCAAGCAGGTCGCCTCGGCTCGCTTCGGCGTCACGCCGCACTACCTGCTTCGAGCCGACGAGCTGGAGATCAAGATCGCCCAGGGCGCGAAGCC
>CAXMLP010000396.1:0-2864 GCA_964194225.1 uncultured bacterium
CGGAAGTAGGCCTGCAGGGGGATGTCCACCCGAACACCCTTGGGGACGTAGATGAAGGAGCCGCCGGACCAGACCGCGGTGTTGAGCGCGGCGAACTTGTTGTCGGCCGGCGGGATGATGGTTCCGAAGTACTCCTTGAACAGCTCCGGGTACTCGCGCAGCGCGGTGTCCGTGTCGGTGAAGATCACGCCCTGGTCGGTGAGCTTTTGGTGCAGGGAGTGGTAGACCACCTCGGACTCGTACTGCGCGCTGACGCCGGCCAGGAATTTTCGCTCCGCCTCGGGAATCCCGAGCTTGTCGAAGGTGCGCTTGATGTCCTCGGGCACCTCGTCCCAGGTGGTGCCCTGCTTCTCGGTTGACTTGAGGAAGTAAAAGATGTTGTCGAAATCGATGACGGAGAGGTCGGCGCCCCAGGTCGGCATCTTCTTCTTGAGGAAGATCTCGTATGAGCGCAGGCGCATCTTGGTCATCCACTCCGGCTCGCCCTTCATCCAGGAGATCTCCTGGACGATCTCGGGGGTCAGCCCACGCTTGGCCTTGAAAACGAACTTCTCGGGATCGAAGAAGCCGTACTTCTCCCGATAGTCATCGCCGACGTTGATCTTGGGTGCGACCGCCATTTAGACCACCTCCTGTGCCGCGGGCTCGTCGACCCACTGTGCGTAACCGTGCTCTTCGAGCCGATCGGCGACCTCCGGGCCACCGCTGAGGACAAAGTTTCCATTCACCAGGACGTGGACGAAGTCGGGCTTGATGAATTCAAGGATGCGTGTGTAGTGGGTGATGATGAGAATCCCGAGCGAGGGTCCGCGTTGCTGATTGATTGCATCGCTGACGTACTTGATCGAGTCGATGTCGAGACCCGAATCGGTCTCATCGAGGATGGCGATCTCCGGCCGGAGGACGGCCATCTGGAGGATCTCGACCCGCTTTTTCTCGCCGCCTGAAAAACCCTCGTTGATGTAGCGGCTCAGAAAGCTGCGGTCGATCTTCAGGGTCTCCAGGTAGGGCTCGACCAGCGACCGGAACTCCTTGGGCGTGATCGCCTTCGACTTGTCCTTGCCGTCATAGCCGCGATGCGCGTTGAGCGCGGTGCGCAGGAAGTTGTTCATGGTGATACCGGGCACAACGATCGGGTACTGGAGGGCCAGGAAGAGGCCCAGCCGGCTCCGCTCGTCCGGCGACAGCTCGAGGATGTTCTGACCCTTGAAGAGGACCTCGCCGCCACCCACGACGTAACCGGGGTGACCCATCAGGGTGTGCGACAGCGTCGACTTGCCCGATCCATTGGGCCCCATCACCGCGTGGACTTCGCCCTTGTTGATGCTCAGCGAGATGCCCTTGAGAATCTCGCGATTCTCGACGCTCACCCGCAGGTCCCTGATTTCGAGGTCAGCCATTGATTTCCCTATCCCCTTCCAGTTTTTGCTACTTGCTCTTGACGACGTAGGTGCAGTGCTGGTCCGAATTGGCAAGCCATGTCGTCCGCTCCACGTCCGATTGGAGGAGCCTTTCGTACATCGAAAGCTCTCGGTGGCACGGGTGCCCGGTCTGGGCGGCGACATCGGCGATCGGGCAGTTGCAGTGGCGGATCACGAAAGTGCCATCGCCATTGTCCTTCACTTCGGTCATGTGACCGGAGGCCGAAGCCATTTCGGCGAGCAGGCGGACTCGACTGCCGAGGTCCTGGCCCTCGAGAAGTGGGAGGACCGCCGCCTCGACACGCTGAGATCGCTCGGCGAAGAACCTATCCACCTCCGCCGGGCTCAGGAAGTTCACCAGCTCGGTCGCCAGCTCGCGATGGGCGTGTGGAAAGTGGGTTGCCGCGGCTGCGGTCAGGCGGTAGACGTGCTCAGGCCGACCCGGGCCCGCCGGCGCCTGGTGACCGCGCTCGACCAGGCCCTCTGTCAGCAGGGACTCGAGGTGCCGCAGGGCCCCCTGCTTGGAGACCTCCAGGTGCATGGCCACCTCGGCCAATGTGGCCGGACTCTTCGCCTTGAGCAGGGCAAGGACCGCCTCTCTGCGCCTTTCCACCCCTGAATTCTATTCATTTATCAACTCCTCTGTTGATAAATGGTCAGCTGACTGACTGGTTCCCGGCCGCCCCCACCGTACGGTGCGTGGACTTCTCAGATAACCTGACATTGGGAATGTGGGGACTGATCCGGCAACGGATGCTTGTGGCTGCGCTGTGCGGGGGTTTGGTGGCAATTCTGCCTATGACGGTGCTGGCGGCAGCAGCGCCCGCGCTGGGATCAGCCGCGAACTTTGCTGTGCTGGCCGCATCGACGGTCACGAATACGGGGCCGACCTCGATCGCGGGCCAGCTCGGGCTCTACCCGGGGACGGCGGTCACCGGATTCCCACCCGGTGTGTCCGGCGTCCAGCACACTGCCGACGCCATCGCCCTCCAGGCCAAGAACGACCTCGCCGCCGCGTATTTGAACGCAGCCGGGCAAACCTGCACTGCGCCTTTGACCGGGGATCTCGGCGGCCGAACCCTGACGGCAGGGGTGTACTGCTTTTCGAGTTCGGCTCAGCTGACGGCGCGGCTGACCTTGGACGGTCCGAATGTCTACGTCTTCCAGATCGGGAGCACCCTCGTAACGGCGCCCGGCGCCAGTGTGTTCCTCACAAATGGTGCTCTGCCCGGGCAGGTGTTCTGGCAGGTCGGCAGCTCCGCGACCATCGACACCTCGACCCACTTTGCGGGGAACATCATGGCCCTGGCCTCGATCACCATGAACACCGGAGCATCACTTGACGGCAGGGCACTCGCGCGGACCGGCGCTGTGACGCTCCAGTCAAACGTCATCGATCTCCCCACCCCGCCGCCCCCTCCCGTACCTGTCTCTTATACACAT
>CAXMLP010000397.1:0-4683 GCA_964194225.1 uncultured bacterium
GATGTGTATAAGAGACAGCGGTTAACCGTATGGGTGTGCTTGGCGGTCAGCTGGATGGCTTTCCCAACGGGCGCCGCCTCGCCGACGATGTGACCGACATCGAGCTGCAGGCGGTGGCCGGCATTCTGTGTCAGCCGAACGGCGCGCTCACCGGGGCGACCACCGCGTTCGGCGTGATTCCCCAGTGTCGCACTTCGGCGGTGGGGGCAACCTTTGGGGATGGAGTCAACGCCAATGATGCGCTGTTCCAGTGCAACTTCCCCTACGTCGGCGACCCCTTCCCACCCACGGGAGCTCGCCAGGTCATCACCGGATGCGTGCTTGGTGCGACCGCGACGCTGCCAGCGCCGGCCCTCCCGAATACGGGTGTCGGCTCGCTCGGTCTGACGGCCCCCGGGATGCTGGTGCCTGGAGCCATGTTCCTACTCCTGGTCGGTCTGGGTGCATTCGTCTGGCTGCCGGCCCGCCGGCGGCGGCAGAACCGCTAGAGCAGCGCCATTCGTAGCCTCAAAATCGGGGACCCCCAACCTCTGGGGGTCCCCGCTCGAGGGCGCGTCAGTGATTGCCAAGCGGTGAGAGGTTGCGTCGCGTTTTTGCTGACGGGCCTCCTGACACTTGCCTGTGTTGGGCCGGCCGCCTCAACCAATCGCCCCTCAGCGTCCGAGCCGGCAAATGCCACCGACGCTCAGATCGTCTCCCAACAGGCAATTCTCCGGCTCCACCCTCACGACCGCCAGGCCCTGGTTTCACTCAGCGGCGCCTATCTGCAGAAGGTGCGCGAGGTGGGTGATCCGGGCTACTACCCCAAGATCCAATCGCTCCTGGAAACCGCCCTCGCTCAGCAGCCCAACGATCCCAGGGTGCTGACGCAGATGGGCGTGCTCTCGCTCAGCAAGCACCAGTTCGCCGAAGCCTTGACCTGGGGTCAGCGGGCGGCCGCTGCCCAGCCGAACTCGGCAGGGCCCCTCGGTGTGGTTGTCGACGCCCAGGTCGAATTGGGCCGTTACGAGGAAGCGGTCAACACGGCGCAGACGATGGTGGATCGACGCCCCGACCTCAGCTCCTACGCTCGTATCTCCTATCTCCGCGAGCTTCACGGGGACGTTCCCGGTGCGATCAGGGCGATGAAGCAAGCTCTGAAGGCGGGCGGCGAGACCGGCGAGAACGTCAGTTACATCGGTGTGCAGCTTGGCCACCTGTACTTCAGCAGTGGCGACATGACCCAGGCGGCAGCCGCCTATGACCAGGCCGACAGAAGCTTCCCGGGCTACATTCACGCCTCCGCCGGGCGTGCCAAGGTGGCGGCGGCGAGGGGCCGGCTGCAGTTCGCGGTTGATACTTACCGGCGAGTTGTGGCGATCTTCCCGACCCCTGAATATGTGATCGCCCTTGGCGATGCTTACGCCTCACTGGGTGACGCCGGGGCGGCAACCGCCAGTTACCAACTCGCCGAGGCCGAACAGAAGCTCTACCAATCGAGCGGGGTCAACATCGACGCGGAACTCGCTCTCTATGCGGCTGACCATCATCGGAACGTCGATGAAGGCGTGGCGGCGGCGCGACGCGCGATCGTGGATCGGCCGACCATCGGTTCGGCCGACGTTTTGGCCTGGACCCTGTACCAGACCGGCGATTTCAGCGGCGCGCTGGTCGCCAGCCAGCAGTCCCACCGACTTGGCACACAGGAACCACTGCTTTTCTTCCACCGGGGGATGATCGAGTCAAAGTTGGGCATGAACACCGAGGCACGCCGTGATCTCGCACGTGCATTGAGCCTCAACCCCAACTTCTCCCTGCTCTGGGCAAAGCCGGCGCGCGATGAACTGGCCCAGCTCGGAGGAAGACCTTGAAACGGCGCCATCTCGCGGCCGTGGCGCTCGCCCTCTTCATGGCTCTGGGGGTTGCGACGCCAGTGCTTGCGCATCCGCTCGGCAACTTCACCGTGAATCGTTTCAGCGGAATCCGAGTCTCGGGCTCAGCGGTGCACGTGCTCTACATCGTCGACTATGCCGAAATCCCCGCCTTCCAGGAGAAGCAGCGGATGGCTGCCGACCCTGCCTACCTCGACGCGGTCGTTCACGGCCTGGCCGGGAATCTCCACCTCACGGTGGATTCCCATCCCGTTGCGCTTGCCATCAGCGAGCGCTCCCTGGCAGTTCTTCCGGGCCAGGGAGGCCTCGAAACGCTTCGCCTGCAGGTTGCCCTCCGTTCTCCGCAGGTTGCCATGGGAGCTCACTCGGCCACCTTTCAGGATGGAAATTTTCCGGAGCGGCTCGGGTGGAAGGAGATCATTGTTGACGCTTCGGGCGGGGGCAGCATCCAGTCGTCGAGCGTGCCGGCCACCAGCGCCAGCGATTCCCTGCGCAACTACCCTCAGGACCGACTGTCGAGCCCGCTCAATGTCACGCACGCTGAGTTCCGTTTCACCCCGGGCTTCGGAGATGGAGCCGGCCCGGCCTTCGCCGCAACCAATGGCGCCCTGAACTCGTTTCGCGACCGCTTCGCCGCGCTGATCCTGGTGAAGGATTTTTCGCTCCAGGCGATCGCCTTCGCTCTGCTGGTTGCACTCGGGCTGGGGGCCCTTCACGCCCTCGAGCCAGGGCATGGCAAGGCGGTCATGGCCGGCTACCTGGTTGGTATGCGGGGGGGACGCCGCGAAGCCATAGTGCTCGGCTTGAGCATCACGGCCACGCACACCGCAGGCGTCTTCGCCCTCGGGTTGATCACCCTTTATGCGGCCGGGTATGTGACCCCAGAACGGCTGTACCCCTGGCTGACCCTGATCAGCGGCCTGGTCATTCTCGCCATCGGGGGACGCCTGCTGCTATCGAGCCTCCAGCGCGCCCGGCGTATGGCCGCGACGTCAAGTGATGATCCCGGTCACGATCACCACCGTGCGCATGACCACGACCAGGAGCACGACCATCACCATGACCACGACCACGACCACGACCAGGAAAATGGCCATGGTCACCACCATGGGCCGGTCGTGGCGGGTTCTCCGCTCCGCCTCCGCAATCTCATTGCGCTGGGCGCGTCGGGAGGGCTCATCCCCTGCCCGTCAGCACTCGTCGTCCTGCTGGCAGCGATCTCATTTCACCGCGTGGCATTCGGCATGCTGTTGATCGTGTTCTTCAGTGCCGGGCTTGCGATTGTGTTGAGTGGTATTGGGATGGCTCTGGCCGGCGGCGGTCGATTCATCGGCCAGGCTGCCAGTCGCGTTCCTGCGCAGAGCCGGCGGCGACTGGTGAGCGCCATGCCGGTGGTGAGTGCGGCCCTCATCACAGCTGCCGGCGCCGGTCTCTCAGTCCAGGCACTGGGAGGGTTCGCGTGACGGTCAAGGGCCTGCTGATCGCGCTGAGCGCCGTGTTTTTCCTCGGCTGTGCCGTGACCGGTCCTCCACCGGGAACGGTTGCCATGGTCAACGGCGAGGCAGCCCCCCGGATTGTGTACGACATTCTTGTGCAGGCAGCCCAGACGGGCATGCAGCGGGCTGGTGTGCCGCTTCGCCAAACAGACGTGCGCAAGACAAAAATCGAAGCCGCAGCTCTCAAGGGGGCCGTCCACGACTCGGTCGTGGCTCAGCTTGCCCGGAAGAGGAAGGTGACCGCCAACGACCAGGAGGTGGACGCTGCGCTGAGCAAACTCGAGGCAGCGCTGGGCGGTCCGGCCAACTTTGATCAGCGCCTGGAGAGCAGTGGCGTTGACCGTCAGCAATACCGGATCCTGTATCACTACACGCTGCTTGAACAGAAGATGCGAGCAGTCGACTCCGATTATGACAAGACACTTGCCAAGGCCATCAAAGACGCGAAGGTCGAAGCCTATGTCGGCCCCTGCTCCACCGAACATGAGTACCCGAAATGCCTGGGCTTGACCGGCTGATTGCGGCGGTAAGAGGCCGGCGAGCGGCCGCGTTGTTGGCCGTCGCAGCGATTGTGGGCCTGCTTTCGGCCATCTTGGCCGTGGCCTTCTTCCTTCGCCCAACTCATCCGGTCGCCCGAGCTCCTCGCCCCGTCACAAACCAGTTGGAATCCAGCCCTGCCCCGGACGCCACCCCCTCGCCCGTCAGCACCGCCTCACCGGCGCCAGCCACCCCGCCGCCGGCTCAGGCCATCGCTGCCGGCGCACCAGTGCGGCTTCTCATTCCGAAGATCTCTGTCGACACCCGGGTTGAGGCACTAGGTGTGGGACCGGATGGTGCGATGGAAACCCCCCATAATCTGCGTCAGGTCGGATGGTTCAGCCCCGGCGTGCGCCCGGGTGAGGCGGGGGGGGCGGTGATGGACGGTCACGTCGGCCTTCCGGGTCAGCCCCTGGTCTTCGCCGAGCTCGGCAAGCTGCGTCTCGGCGATGCGGTCATCGTGGTACGCGGCGACGGCCGCCAAGCGAAATTCATCGTCGCCGGCTCACGTGTGGTCCCCGCCGGCGCTTCGCCCCCCGACCTCTTCCAGCGCAGCGGACCCCCTTCCCTTGCGCTCATCACGTGCACCGGACGGTATGACGGCAGCAACCAGGCCTACGCCGACAGGCTCATCGTCGACACCAGCTTTGCGGGGCTTGAATGACCCGAGTCGGGTCTGGGAACGGCCGGCGCGGCGCGGTCGCGAATTCAAGAGAGGGCTATAATCCTTTCCGCGGAGTGGAGCAGCGGCAGCTCGTCGGGCTCATAACCCGAAGGTC
>CAXMLP010000398.1:0-10941 GCA_964194225.1 uncultured bacterium
TGGTCGGGGGCCCGGGATTCGAACCCGGGACCTCTCGGTCCCGAACCGAGCGCGCTGCCTAACTGCGCTAGCCCCCGCGCCTCCAGCCGAAGCATTCTACGTGGGCCGGCTTGCCGGCCGTCGGGGTCAGCGCTCGGTGGGTGCCGTGACCGCGGTCGCCGCGTCCATCAACGTCGCGCTGGCTTCGGCCACGAGCGCGAGGTCGGAAGAACGCTGGATCGTGGCGGTGGCGTAGACGAGGGTGCGTCTGATCTTCTCCACCCTGCCGGTCACCCGGATGGTCTCGCCGATCCGCAGCGGCAGCCGGTAGCGGACCTCGAGCTTCCCGGTGACACCCGGGTGCCCTCTGTGCCAGGCGGCCCAACCGACCGCCTCATCGAGGATCAGCGCGACCATGCCGCCATGGACAACGCCCTTCCAGCTCTGGTAGCGGGGCGGCACCACGAACTCGGTCACCGACGCGTCCCCCTCGGGGATGAAGCTCATGCGCAGACCCTCGTCATTCAGCGGGCCGCAGCCGAAACACCTTCCGTCGAATTCGACCTCCATAGGCACGCTGATTATCTAGACTCAAGCCGATGGCCGTCGCGCTGCAGCACCTTCTGGTGGAGGATGCACTACCCACCGCCCTGATCACACTCAACCGCCCGCAGAAGCTGAACGCACTGTCGGTGGACCTGATGCGGGAGCTGACGGCCGAGCTGCAGCGGCAGGGCGAGCGAGAGGAGGTCAACGTCATCGTCATCCGCGGCGCAGGCCGCGCCTTTTCGGCGGGACACGACCTCGCGGAGCTCGTCAGGAAGACCCTGGTTGAGGAGCGGGCCGTCTTCCAGGCCTGCGAGCGACTGATGGCAGTTGTGCAGTCCATCCCCCAGCCGGTGATCGCCGCGGTGCACGGGATCGCGACCGCCGCCGGCTGTCAGCTGGTTGCCGCCTGCGACCTGGCCATCGCGTCCTCCGACGCGCGCTTTGCCACCAACGGGATCCGCAATGGCATCTTCTGCTACACGCCGATGGTGCCGGTCTCCCGGGCC
Source organism: uncultured bacterium (assembly GCA_964194225.1). Classification (GTDB taxonomy): domain Bacteria; phylum Chloroflexota; class Dormibacteria; order Dormibacterales; family Dormibacteraceae; genus CAXMLP01. The sequence goes on from CAXMLP010000398.1 coordinate 1,035, forward strand.
ATCGGGCGCAAGCGGGCGCTCGAGATGGTGCTGACAGGGAACTTCATCGACGCTGAGACGGCGGAGCGATGGGGCCTGATCAACCGTGTCGTGCCGGCCGATCAGCTCGAGCGGGCCACGCTGGCGCTGGCGGCAGAGATCGGCGCCCTCTCGCCGATCGCCGTGCGAACCGGCAAGGCAGCCTTCTACCAGCAGGTCGATCTAGCGCAGGCTGAAGCCTACGGACTGATGACCGAGGCGATCGCCTGCAATGCCCTCACCGAGGATGCCCAGGAAGGAATGACCGCATTCCTGGAAAAACGCAAACCCACCTGGCGGGGCCGCTAGTCCACCAGAACTCAGGTTCGGCAGCTCCAGCGGCCCTTCACGCGCAGCTTCTGAGTTGGCGCGGCGGCGTTAGACAGCGTTGCTTCCAACTTTCCCGATTCCTCGTCAGGAAAGACGGTGAAGCTCACCGGGTCGTCGGGCCGGTTGTTCCAGACTCGGGCGACATCGAGCGTGTGGACCTCGACGCTGATTCCGCCGACGAACGTTCCGGCTCCCTTGTAGCCCTCGACCAGGATGACCTGACCGACCCGCTCCGGGCCCACGGTGAGCAGCAGGGTTGAGGCCCAGCGGCCGCCCCTGGCGGAATTCTTGCCGGTGCACTCGTTGCGAAGCGCGCCCTCAGTCGGGGCGGTGCCGGCGACCGCGCCCGTGAGGTCGCCCGAGAACTCCAGCTCCAATGCCCAGGGGGCATTCCCGGCGCCCAGAATCGAAGGTGCGGAGGGTGCGCTGGAAGGCGCCGCTGAGGGCATTGGCTCGGCAGGCACCAACTGCTGGACCACACCGGCGGCCGGGTTGGCGCAGGCGCAGGTCAACATGACGATGCCCCAGAGGACGTGGGGGAAACGCGGCATCCGAGAACCATCCTAGCCCACGACCAGGCCTGACAGGTAGCCTCAATGGATGTCCGAGGCACGTATCACCGATCCCGCCGCCGAGCTCACCCGCGTGATGCGCCGGGTTGAGCAGGCCTTCCTTTTCGACGTTCCCGGCACCACCGAGGTCTGGCTGATCCGCCACGGTGACTGCTACACGGGCCTGACCGACACCGCCGATCCAAAGCTCAGCGAGCTCGGACTTCGCCAGGCTGAACGGGTTGGCGACCGGGTCCGCTCGACGGGGGTGGCCGCCGTCTACTGCAGCGACTCACGCCGCGCGGTGGAGACCGCCGCCGCCATTACACCGGGCGCGATCCAGGACCGCCGGCTCCGGGAGATCGAGAACGACCCCACCGCCGCCGTCCAGTTGGTGATGAACCGGCACCAGAGCTTCACCGAATCAGCGGACCAGGTGGCCGAGCGCATGACCCAGGCCATCGACGAGTTCGCCGCGCAGCATCCGGGCGGCCGGATCGCGGTCGTGACTCACGGTGTCGCGATCCTCTGCTACCTGGGCAGCCTGATGGGCCTGGAAGTGCCCCACGGCCTGCGTTTGATGCCGTATTACACCAGCATCAGTGTCGTGAGGGTGAATCTCGGCCTTGACCGCCGGATGGTCGGCAGCCTGGTCGACGCGACCCATCTCGCCGACCTCGCCGCCGCTTCTGGTTAGGGCGCCGTGAAGAGCAGGGCCGCAGCGACCACCGTCAGAAGGATCGCCAGCCCGTAGAAGCCGTAACCGATCAACCGCTTGTCGCCGCGAACACCGAGGTCGATGACGAGCGCGATCAGCCGATGCGCGGAATGAACGAAGGTCAAAAAGCAGATGACCAGGAGGAAGAGCTTGACCAGGGGGTTGCCGAGCACCCAGGCGAAATGATTTGAATCCTTCATCCAACTCGGCGCGCCGAGGGGCCCGAGAACGCCGGAGACAAGGATGATGACCGGCAGGAAGATGGCGGCGATGGCGCCGCCATTGCCGAACATGAACCACCAGAAGGAGTGCGCGTAAGCGGGCCGCAGGTTCTCCCTGCGATGCCAGGGCTCCTCGGTGTGGGAGTCGTGGGCGGTCATCAGAGCTTCACCGTGCCCAGGAAGATCAGCAGCGCGCCCCCGATCAGCGTCGCGGCAAACAGGCCGCCCAGCGCCAGGCCCTTGATTGCCGCTGCAGGCACGAACCGGTCACCGATCGGAACCCGCAGAATCAGCCCGGAGAGGGTGAGGAAGGTCACCGCATGCCAGAGGGCGAAGAAGAGACAGACGACGCTGAAAACGATGAAGGCGTAATCGTCGGCCCCCGGTGCCTCGTAAGCACCGTTCTTGAGCTGATAGACCTCGTAGAGGAACCAGATCAGCCACGCGGACATCGGGATGACGGTGAACTCGCGGACCATGTAGAGGAAGTAACTCCGCCGGCGCAACCACCAACCGTTGTCGTGGGCCGGCCGATAGGTGCGGATCGGCCGCGGCTCGACTTCTCCACGCGCCTCGGTCACCCGCGACTCCCGAACGGCCTCAACAGGGCGCCCATCGCGAAGCCGTTGACCGTGTCGAACTTGGACTGCTGGATTGCCTTGGCGGGGTCGACACCCTTGGGGCAGGCGGCCGAGCACTCCCCGACGAAGGTGCACTCCCAGATTCCTTCGGAGGCCGCCAGCACGTTGAGGCGCTCGGCCGACCCCTCGTCACGGGAGTCCAGGTTGTAGCGACGCGCCAGCGCGGTCGCAGCGGGGCCCAGGAATTCGTTGTTCATCGCATAGACCGGGCAGGCTGAGTAGCAGAGCATGCAGTTGATGCACTGGCTGAACTGACGGAACTGGTCCACCTGGTTGTTCGACTGCAGATACTCGCCCGCGCCGAGCGGCTGCTCCAGCTCGCGGATGATCCACGGCTTAACCGAACGGAGCTTGTCCATGAAGTCGTCGATGTCGACGATGAGGTCCCGGATCACGGGGAAGTTGGCGAGCGGCTCGATGGTGAGGCCCTTCCTGTAATCGCGCAGGTGCACCGAGCAGGTCAGTTTCGGGTAACCGTTGACGTTCATTCCGCACGAGCCGCAGATGCCCATGCGGCAGCTCCAGCGGTAGGAGAGCGTGGCGTCGAGGTGATCCTTGATGTAGAGGATCGCGTCGAGGACAACCCAGTCCTCCTTATAAGGAACGTCGTAGGTCTGGTAATGCGGCCGGTCGTCCGTTTCGGGGTTGAAACGCTGCACGCGCACGGGAACGAACTCGGTCGGTTGGACTGCCGTCACGGGCGGCCGCGGAGTCCCGGAGGTGAGGTTGTGGTCGTGTTCCATCAGTTTCCTAGTAGGTCCGGGCTTTGGGTTCCCAGTGTGTGATGTTCACCGGTCGGAACTCGAGCTTTGGAGGGCCGCCCTCCACGCGGTGGGCGATGGTGTTGGCCAGGTAATTGGCGTCGTCGCGCTCCGGGAAATCGCGCCGGGCGTGAGCGCCTCGCGACTCCTTTCGATTGAGCGCCGACGCTGTCATGACCTCGGCGAGCTCAAGCATGTAGTCAAGCTCCAGGGCGGCCGTGAGCTCGGTGTTGAAGACGCGGCTGCGGTCCTCGATGCGAAGCCAGACGTAGCGCTCGCGCAGCTTGGCGATGTTGTTGACCTGCTCGGTCAATCCCTCCCCGGTTCGGAATACGCCGACATTGGCGTCCATCGAGCGGGCCATCTCCGCCCGGATCTCGGAGAGCTTCTCGGTCCCGGTCGTCGCCTCGCGGTAGGTCCGCTCGACGCGCCGAGTTTCGTCTCGGAGAAGCGCATCGATCGGGTTGGAGCTCGGCGACTTGGCCTCCTTCGCGTATCGTGCCGCCGCACGGCCGGCTGCTTTGCCGAAGACGAGGCATTCGCTGAGCGAATTTGAGCCCAACCGGTTGGCTCCATTCAGACCGACATTGGCCACCTCGCCGCAGGCGTAGAGGCCCGGGATGATCGTCGCGCCATGGATGTCGACATCGACGCCGCCCATCATGTAGTGCTCGACCGGCCGCACAGGGATCGGCTGGTGGACGATGTCGATGCCCACGTAATCGAGCCCGAGCTCACGCATGAATGGCAGCTTGCGGTCGATCGTGGCCTCACCGAGGTGGCGAACGTCGAGGTGCATGTAATTGCCGTACTCGCCCTCGAAGCCATTGCCCTTCTCGAACTCGGTGATCTCGGCGCGGCTGATGATGTCGCGCGGCCCGAGCTCCATCTTGGTCGGCACGTAGTCCTTGAGGAAGCGCTCGCCCTTGTTGTTGACCAGGTAGCCACCCTCGCCGCGCACCGCCTCCGTGATCAGGATCCCGGTCGAGGGCAGGCCGGTGGGATGGAACTGGACCATCTCCATGTCATTCAGCGGCACGCCGGCGCGGTAGGCCAGCGCCATACCGTCCCCGGTGCAGATCTGCCCGTTGGTGCTGAACGCATAAACGCGACCGTTGCCGCCGGTGGCCAGGATGACGGTCTTGGCGCGGACGGCGTCCATCCGGCCCGAACGCTGATTGAGCGCGACCACCCCGACGCACCTGCCGTCCTCGATCAGCAGCGAGGTGACGAACGACTCGTCGAGGCGATCGATCTTCTCGAACTTGAGCGACGTCTGGAAGAGGGTGTGGAGGATGTGAAAACCGGTCTTGTCGGCGGCGAAGCAGGTGCGCCAGGTCGTCATTCCACCGAAGGGCCGAGCGCTGATCTTGCCGTCGGGATCGCGGCTCCAGGGGCAGCCCCAGTGCTCGAGCTGGATGATCTCCTGGGGCGCCTCGCGCACGAAGGTCTCGACGACATACTGGTCGGCGATGTAGTCGGAGCCCTTGATCGTGTCGAAAGCATGGTTTTCCCAGCTGTCCTCGGGTCGCAGGGCAGCGGCGGCGCCGCCTTCGGCCGAGACCGTATGGCTGCGCATCGGGTAGACCTTGGAGATGAGGAGGATGCGCAGGTTCGGGTCCGACTCGGCCGCGGCGATCGCGGCTCGCAGTCCGGCTCCGCCACCCCCGACGATCAGGACGTCATAGAGCGGGAATTCCAAGGCGTGATTAATCCTATCCAGTTGCTCGGTTGGGTAGCGCCAGGCGGAGAAAGCGGAGCCAGTTGCCGCTCAGGATGCCCTCCACCTGCCCGGCGCTGAACTGCCGGCGCAGGAGGGGGCCGAGGGTGGCCAGCCGGCGGAGGTCTCGAAAGGGGGCGTCCGCGGCCCCGAATCCACCATCCAGGTCGGTGCCCAAAGCGACGTGTTCCGGGCCGCCCGTGGCGCGAGCCAGGTGGCGCAGATGGGCGACCACGTCGGCCAGGGTTGCCGCCCGGCTATCACTGCGCAGGTGCCTGCGAAAAAAGCTGACTCCGACCACCCCGCCGCGCCGCCCGATCTCGGCCGCGGTCGCATCGCTGATCTGCCGATCGCCGGGGACCAGGCTTCGCGCATTGCTGTGCGACGCGATGAGGGGTCCCGGCCAGGATTCGAACGTTTCGGCGACAGCCTGCTCCGCCATGTGGCTGAGGTCGAGGATCATCCCCCGCCTTGCCATCGCCGCGAGCAGCTCGCGGCCCAGGGGTGTCAGGCCACCCGGCTGGCCGGTGCCCCCGCAAAAGCGAGTGGCTGCCCAGGCTGGGCCGACGATCCGAACTCCGCGCTCCCACCAGTCGTCAATCTGGTCGGGTGTCTCGATCGGGTCGGCGCCCTCCATCAGGAGGACGGCCTGGAGGCCCCGCCGCCGCAGCTCCGCCGCCGTGCGGACGAGGCGCAGGCCGACGCTGTCGTAGTAGGAGATCTGGCTGAGGGCCAGCAGGCGTGCCTCCCGCGCGGTCCGGTAATACAGCTGGGTCACACGAGCCTCTGACTCAGGCGCGACGAAGAGCGTGGCGAACACCAACCCGACGCCAGCCGCCTCCAGGGCGGGTCGGCTGACCAGCCAACCTCTCCCCGGTGGCCCTTCGAAGCCGTGCCCGCGCGCAGCGGCATTCCAGGCGATGTCGAGGTGGCCGTCGACGATCAAAGGCGGCTGAAGGCGACGGCCACCGCGGCGGCGACGGCAGCATTGTTGATCACCAGGTCGACATTCAGCTGCAGCGAGCGACCACCTGAGATCCGGCTGATGGCGGCCAGCAGGTGCGGGGTCAGCCCCGGGCCGGCCAGCTCACCGGCCTCCCGCACGGCCTGTTCCACGATCTCCACAGCGCCGTCCAGCTCGCCGGGCGGGGGTACGGCGACAACCATCCCCCGGAGCCCCGCCGCCCAGCCGCGGCGGAGGGCGGCGGCCGCCTGTTCAGGCCCGTCGACCCGCCCGCTGACCGGCCGGCCGGTGTTGCGGATGTAGAAGCCCGGCACCTCGTCTGTGCCGTAGCCCAGCACGGGGACCGAAAAGCTCTCCAGGGCTTCCAGCGTGCGGGGGATGTCGAGCACCAGCTTGGCGCCGGCGCAGAACACCGCCACCGGCGATGTGGCGAGCTCGAAGAGATCCGCCGACTGGTCTTCGGGATGGCCCCGGTGCACGCCACCGATCCCCCCCGTGGCCATGAACCGGATCCCCGCCAGGGCGGCCGCGCGAACCGTCGCGGCGACGGTCGTGGCGCCGGTCCGCCCGCTGACCGCAGCCCATCCGAGATCGCGAGTGCTGACCTTGACGGCGCTCCCGTCCGCCGCGAGCAGGCGAATCTCCGCTTCGCTGAGGCCGACCCGGAGACAGCCGTCGATCACCGCCACCGTGGCAGGGATGGCGCCGGCGGCCCTGATCGTTGCTTCGCAGCCCAGGGCGGCCTCGAGGTTGTGGGGCGCGGGCAGGCCCTGGGCGACGATCGACGTCTCGAGAGCGACGACTGGCCGGTGGGTCTCGAGCGCTGCCCTGACCTCGTCAGAGAGGTCCAGGAATGGCCCCGGATGGCTCACGGGCTGGGCCGGGCGCCCATCCTCGTCACGGCGAAGGCTCCCACCAGGACGGCCCGCCCGGCGGCTTCCAGCGGCGTCGCGCCGTCGAGGTAAGCGGTGCAGAAGGCGGCCGCGAAAGCGTCGCCGGCGCCGGTCGCATCCACCGTCTCGACCTTCGAGGCGGGCACGCGGCGGTTGTAGACCTGGGCGCCCCGGGTGCCCAGCTTGAGCACCGGCACCTTGGCAACGCCCTCCAGCGGCGCGCCCAGCTCGGCCGCCTCCGACTCCCTGGCGAACAGAATCTCGGGGTGAAGCTTGGCCAGCTCGAGTGACATCCGAGCGCCGCCGTAGGCGCGCAGGTCGGCGGCCGAAGAGAGGTCCACCGAGAGCAGTGCACCGCCCCGGCGGGCGGCCTCGATCGCCTTTCGGGTGGCGCCGGCGAGCGGCTCGGTGAAGAGCGAGTAGGCGGGGATGTGGAGGAGCGCCAGGCCGCTGAACCATTCCTCCTCGATCTCCTCGGCGCGGAGCCCGAGGACCGCTCCCTGCTGCCGGGCGAAGGTCCGCTCGCCGTCGGGTCCCACCAGCACCGCGATCGCGCCGGTTGGCTCCGCACCACGCACGGCCTTCACCTCCACCCCGCCGGCCTCGATTTCGGCGATCAGGCGGTTGCCGAGCTCGTCCGAGCCAACCCGCGTCACCAGTCGGGCGGCCTCGCCGAGCGCCACCGACCAGGCGCAGAAGTTGGCCGCCTGGCCGCCACCCCCGATTCTGATCGAGGCATCTCGATCATCGTCGAGTCGCAGCTGACCCTCGGGCGCGATGGTCACGTCGAGAACCAGCGATCCGATTGACCCCACCATTCAGGAAGAGATTAACGGTTTGGAATAATGTTGAAGTCGGTAATATTGCAGTACTTCAGCAATGGAACCCAACTGTGAATCACCGATCGCGCTCGACGATAACGGCCGCCTTTACAACCGGAGGTTCCGAGAGCACCTGCTGGCGAGCGCTGATCAGCCGAACATCCCCACCGCCGAGGCTCTCGCCGCGCTCCGACTGGCATCGCACAACTTCCGCATCACCATGGACCGCTGGCTCGAGCGTCACCAGCTGAGCGAGGGGCGGATGGGAGTCCTCTGGCGACTCCGGGGCACCGGCCCGATGACACTCGGTGACCTGGCCAGCGCGCTCGACGTGAGCCCGCGGAACATCACCGGCCTCATCGACCACCTGGAGCGTGACGGGCTCGTCGAACGCTCACCGGACGCGGACGACCGCCGCGTGACGCGTGCCCGGCTCACCCCGGTCGGGGAAGCCAGGCTGGCCGCCGTCCGCGGCGAGATGGTCGAGGCCCGGAGCCACATGCTGGCCGGGTTCAACGACGAGGAGATCGATTTACTCAGGCATCTCTGCCTGAAGTTGGTTCAGAACATGCACATGGAGAAGGAGGCGAGATCATGACCGGACAACACCAGCTCTCACGCAACCAGACGATCCTGGTGACCATCGGGGTCATGCTGTCGCTGCTCCTGGCCGCGCTCGACCAGACCATCGTCGGCACCGCGATGCCGAAGATCATCGCCGACCTCAATGGCTTCGATCGCTACGCGTGGGTCACCACCGCCTACCTGGTCACCTCGACCGTGACCATCCCGATCGCCGGTAAGCTGGGCGACCTCTTCGGGCGCAAGCCGTTCATCCTGGCCGGGATGGCCGGCTTCATGGCCATGAGCTGGCTCTGCGGGTTCAGCCAGGACATGACACAGCTGATCCTGTTCCGGGGCGCCCAGGGCCTCTTCGGGGGGGTCCTCTTCGCGTCCGTCTTCACGGTGCTGGCCGACATCTTTCCACCCGAGCGCCGCGCTCGGATGCAGGGTGCCTTCGGCGGCGTCTTCGGGCTGGCCTCGGTCATCGGGCCGACCGCCGGCGGCTTCATCACCGACCATGCGGGCTGGCGCTGGGTCTTCTACGTGAACATCCCGGTTGGCGTGCTCGGGATTCTCCTGCTCGCCCTCTTCCTGCCCTTTGTCCGCACCAAGGCTTCCTGGCGGGACATCGACTTCCTCGGCGCCGGCCTGATGGCGGGCGGGTTGGTTCCCATCCTGATTGCGCTCTCCAATACCGCCAACTACGGTTGGAACAGCTGGCAGACGCTGGTGCCGCTGGTGGGCGGCGTGCTGATGCTGATCGTGTTCCTGCTCGTCGAGCGCAATGAGAAGCATCCGATCATCCCCTTGAGTCTCTTCGCGAATCGGACTTTCAGCGTGTCGATGGCCGTCGGCTTCCTATCAGCCTTCGGAATGTTCGGCACGATCGTTTTCGTGCCCCTCATCTTCCAGGGCGTGCTCGGCGTCAGCGCCACCAACAGCGGCACCCTGATAACTCCCATGATGTTCGGCCTCATTGGAGCCAGCATCATCACGGGTCAGGTGATGCTTCGGATCAGGTGGTACCGGTTCCTGGGCACCATCGGCGCCGCGATCATGGCCGCCGGCATGTACCAGCTCGCGCAGGTGACAATTCACTCCTCGCAGCTCGAGGTGACCGCCTATCTGGTCATTGTCGGCGCCGGACTTGGCATCACGTTCCCGCTCTACATCAACGCCGTGCAGAGTGCTGTCGAGCAGCGCTTCCTGGGCGTGGTGACCAGCAACATCCAGTTCTTCAGGAACATCGGAGGAACCCTGGCGACCGCCATCTTCGGGTCGATCCTCGCTTCCCGACTGGGGCCGAACATCAAGACCGAGGTGGACCGCCTGAACCTGCCACCCGATTTCAGGAACAGCATCTCAATCGGGGGGGGCAGTGCCCAGGAGATCTTCAACCAGGCATCGATCGCCGCCCATCGGTCCGCCCTGCCACCACCTATGCGGCCGCTCTACGACCAGGTGATGGTCGCGGTGAAAGTTGGCCTCTCATCCACGCTGCACGAGCTCTTCCTGATCGGCGTTGTCGCCATCCTGCTGGCGCTCGTGGTGTCGCTCTTCATGCCCGAGGTCCCGCTGATCGGGTCGCGCCGGCAGCCCGGCGCGGAGACGGGACAGGAGTCCCCCGTCCCCGACGACGAAATGGCCAACCGGAAGGAGGTCGGGGCGGCCGTCTAGTGGACTAGTGGACTGTAACGGCTGAATG
>CAXMLP010000399.1:0-2951 GCA_964194225.1 uncultured bacterium
GCCTCGAGCGCACCGATCATCTCGGCGGCTGAGGCCCAGCGAAGCGCGGGGTCCTTCGCCAGAGCGCGCAGCATCACCGCGTCGACCTCGGGCGGGAGGGCAGGATTGATCGCCGAGGGGAGCGGGACATCGGCGTGGACCTGGGCGTAGAGAAGGTCCATCATCCCCTCGCCCAAAAAAGGCAGTCGCCCGGTCAGGAGCTGAAAGCCGATGACCGCCAGCGAGTAGAGGTCGCTGGCGTTGGTCAGCGGGTAGCCCATGGTCTGCTCAGGCGAGATGTGGGTCGGCGTCCCCGAGATCATCCCGCTCGCCGTCAGGGATTGGTCTCCATACATCTTGGCCAGGCCGAAGTCGGCCAGGACCGGTTGGAGTTCACTGTCGAGAAACACATTGGCCGGCTTCACATCCCGGTGGAGGACCCCCTGCGTGTGGGCATAGTCGAGGGCCTCGCCAAGTGGCCTCAGGACAGCAATCGTCTCCGTCGCACTGACAGCGCCGTCAGGCATTCGTTCCTGGAGGGACCCGTTCGGCATGAACTCGACGACCATGTAGGGCTGGCCGGCGAACTCGCCGAAGTCGAACACCGACAGGATGTGGCGATGGCGCAGCCGGGCCACCGCCCGCGCCTCTCGCTCGAAACGCTCACGTGCGTTGCTGGAGGTCTGAAAGGGGGGCAGGATCTTGATCGCCGCCCAGCGCTCCAGGCGGGGGTGGAAGGCCTTGTAGACGACTCCCATGCCGCCGCGCCCCAGGAATGACTCGATCACATAACTGCCGACCTGGGTGCCGCGGGGAATTCCGCCCTCCATCTCGATTCGGCTGGACTATACGGGGTCCGGGAGCCCCTGCCGACGCAATGGAGCCCCGAATCTGCCGGGTAAGCTGCTGGGATGAAGGACGCGGCGGAGTTGGAGGAGCCGGGCGAGGTCGCGCCGCTTCGGGTGGAGTCGCTCGTGGAGACCGAGGCGCCGGCCAGCGCCCAGCGGCAGGCGGCCACCGGCGAGCGAATCACTACGCACCTTCTCCGCAATGACGCTCCCCCCGGCCACTTCAAGCTCGAGGAGGCGGCGAAGTTGGCCGCTGATGACGCCAACCTGGTCTGGGTGGACCTCTCCGAATACTCGGAGGAGGACCTGCGCAAGCTGGCCAAGTTGCTGAACCTGCATAACATCTCGGTCGACGCCGCTCTGGAGTCGTGGCGACCGCCGCGATTGGACATGTTCGCGGACCACTTCTACATGTCGACCACGGTGGCGAGGGCCGACCCCGCAACGCTGGTCGTCTCAGCCGCTGAGCTGGGCATCTGGGTCGGTCGCAACTACGTGGTGACAGCCCACCGCACGCCACTCCCCTTCATGGAATCGGTCAGCGAACGCCTGCACCAGGGGCCCGAGCTCACCGACCTGCACACAGCCTTCGTGGTCTACGTGATCCTCGACGAGCTGCTGACGCACTACGACTCCCTCTTCGAGGATCTCGAGGACGCGATCGAGCAGACCGAGGAGAGGGCGCTGCGGGAAACCTCCGATGCCTTCCTGGCCCACCTGCTCCACTTGAAGCAATACGTCTTCGCGCTCGGCCGGCTCGCCGAGCAGCACCAGCGGGTGTTCGGAGCCTTCAGCCGGCCCGACTTCAGCTTTGCGGGAGTCGAAACCCAGCCCTACTTCAAGGAACTCCAGGAGCGGCTCACCAGGGTGGCCGATCGCCTCGTGGCGGCGCGCGAGTCGGTCAACGGCGCCTTCGACATCTATGTCTCGCACGTCGCCCATCGCACCAACGCCCTGATCACCGTCCTGACCGTCATCTCGACGGTGCTGCTGCCGGCCACCCTGATCGTGACAATCACCCAGACCGTGTTCAGAGTTCCCCTGGGTCAGTCGATCGGCGGTCTCGCCGCACTGGTCGCCGCCCTGATCCTCATCCCGGGCGGGATCCTCGCCTTCATCCTGCGCCGCAAGCTGCTCTGAGCGCAGTCGCGGTTCCGGCTCAGGCTGTCTGGCGGAGGGGGCGTCCCACCTCGTGCAGGAAGCCGAGAAGCTCGCGGTACGACTGGATCATCGAGGTCTCGTAATAGGGGACGCCGATCTCATTGCAGTAGTCGCGGATGATCACATGAGCGCGCCTGACCCGGTTGCGCGGCATGGCGGGGAAGAGATGGTGCTCGATCTGGTAGTTCAGTGAGCCGTACCAGAGGTCGGTGACCCGGCCCGAGCGGACATTTCGCGCGGTCAGCACCTGGGCGCGAAGGAAGTCGATCTCCATGCCAGGCTCGATCTGGGGCATGCCCTTGTGGTTGGGGGCGAAGACCGACGCCATGTAGAAGCCCGCCACCATCTTGTGGACCAGGATGACCATCAGAGCCGACCAGGGGCCGAGAATCAGCACCAGGAGGCCGACGTAGGCGATGAAGTGACCAGCCAGGAGGGCGATCTCGAAGGCCCGATGGCGGGTCCGCTGCGTCGCCAGATGGTGGACGCTGGACACATGCATGCTGAAGCCGAGAAGGAACAGGAGCGGGAAGAAGGCGAAGGCCTGGTACGCGGCCAGGACCCGAAGGTATCCGCGGCGCTCGCCCGCCTGCGCCTTGTTGTAGGCGATGGCCAGGTTGTTGATGTCCGGGTCGTCGTCGACGTGGTTGGGGTTGGCATGGTGCCGGTTGTGCTTGTCAACCCACCATCCGTAGCTCATGCCGAGGAGCCCGTTGCCGCCGAGGGTCCCGATGAGGTCGTTCTTCCAGCGCTTGGCGAACATCTGGTGGTGGCCGGCGTCGTGCAGCATGAAGCCGAGCTGGCCAGAGACGATCCCCAGCGCCGCCGCGACCAGTGCCTGAAGCCATGGGTTGGGCATCAGCACCAGGAGCAGCAGGCCGGTACCCAGCACCGCCAGGTTGGCGGTGATGTTGACCGCGTAGTACCAGGGCTGCTTGTCGAGCAGGCCCGCCTCGCGGATGC
>CAXMLP010000400.1:0-4337 GCA_964194225.1 uncultured bacterium
GGCCATGGAGGGCGTCGGCGGGGGGGCCGGGTGGATCTCGCTCCGCTTCACCCACGTCTATCCGGACGGCCCCGCCCCCTACTACTCGGTGACCTGTCCGGCGACCAAGGGTCAGGAGATCGAGCAGTGGCAGCTGATCAAGTCGGCCGCCTCAGAGGCCATCGTCGAGATGGGCGGAACGATCACCCATCACCACGCTGTGGGCAGGGACCACGCCGGCTGGTACCGGCGGGAACAGCCGGCGCTTTTCCTGGAGAGCCTGGCGGCGATGAAGAGGACGCTCGATCCGGCCGGCGTCCTCAATCCCGGGATTCTCTTCGCCTGAACTCGTCCCGCCGACTCCGCACGAGGCACCGAATGCCGGCCTTTGTCTTCGGCTGCTTACGGGTCTTGACCTCACGGGCCTCGGAACCGCCGCGGCTGCCGCCAAGCTCACGCCGTCGCCGAACCTTCCCAGGGGGAATCTCCAGCAACGATGCACTCTCGTCGCAGAATCGCTCTCTTCATTTCCGCCCTGGCGGCGGCGATGTGCCTGACAGCAGTCGGTCCTGTCGCTGCCCTCGCCTCCGGGTCGATGGCCTCCACCTCGGTGGGAACCGACATCTCCTGGCCGCAGTGCGGCAAGGAATACCCCGCGAATTACGGCTTCGGCATCGTCGGGGTGACCGGTGGCCGGCCCTTCACCAACAACGACTGCTTTGCCAGCCAGTTCACCTGGGCGTCGACGGGTATGGGTCCTGCCCAGCTCTACATCAACCTCGACTACGGCAAGACCCTGGCCGGTCCGCTCGAATGTCTCGAACACGAGGACGGCTGCCTCGCCTACAACTACGGCTACGCTGCCGCCGCCTCGGCCTACCGGTTTGCCTCCCGCCAGACGCGCGGGGCCTCGCGTGGGGTCGACGTCTGGTGGCTCGATGTTGAGACTGACAATGCCTGGTCGGACGACTCGCTGGCGAACAGCTACGTCATCCAGGGCGCGCTCGATTACCTCCAGAGAAGCATGGGCAAGACGGTCGGCGTTTATTCGACGCCGCACCAGTGGTGGCTGATCGCAGGCAGCTTTTCGCCTCCTCAGACCCCCAGCTGGGTCGCCGGGGCGGCCAATCTTGACGATTACGCGAAATGCTTCACCGCGAACTGGCCGGGCAGCTCGGTCTGGGCGTTCCAATACCTGAACCTCGACATCGACCTGGACCAGAACCGCTCCTGCTAGTCCACTAGTCTGTCGGCGTGAAGATCGCCGTGGTCGGAGGCGGGCCGGCCGGCCTCTACTTCGCGATGCTGGCCAAGCGGGCCGACGCCGGCCACGAGATAACCGTCCACGAACGCAACCGGGCCGACGACACCTTCGGCTTCGGGGTGGTCTTCTCCGAGAAGACGATGAACTACCTGCGCCAGCAGGACCAATCGACCTACGACGAGATCCTCGCCAACTCCTACGCCTGGGACCCGATCGAGGTGCGCATCCACGGCCAGGTGCTCAGCTGCGGTGGCATCGGCTTTTGGGCGATCTCGCGAAAACGGCTGCTCGACATCCTTCAGCGCGGCGCTGCCCGGCAGGGGGTTGTGCTCCGCTTCGAGAGCGAGGTCAGGCTGCCCGAAGCGATGGCTGCCGACAACGACCTGGTCGCGATTGGCGACGGAGTCAACAGCCAGTTCCGAAGCCACTATGCCGAGTACTTCCGTCCCGTTTCCGAGGTTGGCCGGACCGTGTTCGCCTGGTACGGGGCCGCCCTCCGCTATCCCTCCTTCACCTTCCTGTTCGCCGAGAACCGGCATGGCCGCTTCTGCGCCCACATCTACCCCTATGAAGAGGATCTCAGCACCTTCATCGTCGAAATGGACCCGCAGACCTGGAAGCGCGCCGGGCTCGAAAGGTCGAACCGCAAGGCGCAGGCGCCGGGCCAGAGCGACCTTTACGGCATGCGCTATTTCGAAGAGCTCTTCCGGCCCCACCTCGAGGGACGCGGGCTGCTCGCCAACAACTCCAAGTGGGCGAACTTCCGGACGGTCCGCAATGCCACCTGGCACCACCGCAACCTGGTTCTGATGGGGGATGCCGCCCACACCGCCCACTTCTCGGTCGGCTCGGGGACCAAGATGGCAATGGAGGACGCGATCGCGCTCGCGTTTGCGCTCCAGCAGAATGGACCCGACCTGGACCGGGTTTTCGCCGCCTACGAGGCGGAGCGGCGGCCCCGGGTGGACGGCATTCAGCGGGCAGCGCGGCCCAGCCTGCGCTGGTACGAGCAGTTCCGGCACTACTGGGACTTCTCCCCCGAACAGTTCGCCTTCCATTTCCTGACCCGCTCGAACTTCGACTACGCGCAGCTGAAAGAGCGCGACCCCGGGTTCGTGCGCGACGTGGAGGTCGCCATATCCAGTCGCCTGCGCTCCCTCTCCGAACTGATGACGCTACCCAGCGAATTCACTCCGCCCATTGCCGTCACCGAAGACGGGAGGTTCAGCCCGGAGACTTCGGTCCAAATTCCTGAAAAGGCTGATGGCCGGGTCCTGCGCCTCGTCCACGCCGGCCGGCGCGGCTCGGTGCGGAGTGCGGCGGGGGGCCTTGACCGGCCGCTCCACGAGGATGGCTGGGTCCTTCTCGCCCCCTCGTCGATCTCCTACACCAGCCAGAGCCGGGCGCCCCGGAAGATGAACCGCGACGACATGGTCCGCGTCCGCGACGCCTATCGCGATGCCGCCACCCGGGGCGCCAACGCAGGCTACGAAAGGCTGCTCCTCGAGATGTCGGGCGGTCAGCTGCTGCACAGCTTTCTCTCACCCCTCACCAACCGGCGCGATGACAGCTACGGCGGCTCGTTGCCGAACCGCCTTCGCTACCCCCTGGAGGTGGCCAAGGCAGTCCGGGCCGCCTGGCCGGGGCGACTCTGGGTGTCGATCTCAGCCACCGACTGGCTTCCGGGAGGCTTCACGGACGACGAGTCGATAGTGCTGGCCCGCTCTCTCCGAGAGATCGGCGCGGACCTTCTGCTGGTGCGCAGCGGGCACGTCACTCCCGAGGCCGTGCCCTGGTACTCACGCTGTTTCAACGCTCAATTCAGCGACCGGATCCGGAACGAGGTCAGCCTGCCGGTGATGGTGGCGGGCGGCATTCTTTCGATCGACGACGTCAAGAACGTTCTGCTCGCCGGGCGGGCCGACCGGGTGCTGATCGATCCCGGCTGGACTCCCTGAAGGCTTCGCGTCCTGGACTCAGCGCTCCTGAACGCAGCGGTTGACGAGCTCGCCGATGCCGTCGATGCCGCAATGCACGGTCTGGCCGTCGTGCAGCCAGGGCTGCGGCGTGCGGGCCATGGCGACACCCGAGGGCGTGCCGGTGGCGATCACGTCGCCCGCCTCAAGCGTGATGAACTGGCTGCAGTAGGCGACTATCTCGACCGGTTTGAAGAGCAGGTCGGAGGTGTTGCTGTCCTGCATCCGCTGCCCATCAACCTCGGTCCACAGGCGCAGGTCGTTGGGATTGAGCTCGTCCTTGCTCACCACCGCCGGACCCAGCGGCGAGGAACCGTCGAAGGCCTTGCCCTGCATCCACTGGCTGGTCCGCTTCTGCCAGTCGCGGACCGAGGTGTCGTTCATGATCGTGTAGCCGAAGATCGCCGCCTCGGCGGAGTCGCCGGTGACATGGCGCGCCTCTGAGCCGATCACGATCACCAGCTCGACCTCCCAATCGATGTTCTCGGAGACCTTCGGCAGGGTGATCGGATCGTTGGCACCGATCAGCGAGCGGCGGAACTTATTGAAGAGCGTCGGGAATTTCGGCTGCTCGGCGCCCTGCTCGTTGATGTGGGCGATGTAGTTCTGGCCCACGCAGATGATCTTGGCCGGGTCGGTGATCACCGGCGCGAGGTCGAGCTCGGCCAGGGGACGGCTCTCGCCCTGGGCGCTCCGGGCCGCCTCGACCCCGGCCGCCCCGCGGCGAAGAATTGCGCCGACGTCGGAATCGGGCAGGGCCACAACCCGGTCCCCCTCCAGCCTCCCCGCCCTGGTCGCGCCGCCATTCCGGTAGGTCACCAATCTCATCCGTCACACCCCCAGGTATTTGCGCTGCAATTGCCGGTCATCACGGAATGTTCGGGCCGCGCCCTCGTGGACCACCTCTCCTCGCTCCAGCACGTACACACGGTCGGCGACAGCGAGGGCCAGGGACAGATTCTGCTCCGCGATCAGTATCGACAAGTCGGTCCTCTCGCGCAGCCGCCGCACCAGTTCCGCGATGGTCCGGACGATTTGGGGAGCCAGCCCCTCCGAGGGCTCATCCATCAGGAGGAGCGAGGGACTGGTCATCAGCGCGCGGCCGATCGCGAGCATCT
>CAXMLP010000401.1:0-9873 GCA_964194225.1 uncultured bacterium
CCGTTGGGACCGATCAGCGCGCGGCGCTCGCCGGTGGCCACGCGGAGGTCGACGGTATGGAGGGCTGCGACCGCGCCGAACCGCACTGTGACGCCGCGGACCTCCAGGTCCATCAGGCGCGCCTGGCCAGGCTGGCCAGCCCGCGCGGCAGGAAGAGGACGAAGGCGATGAAGATGGCGCCCAGCGCGAGCTCCCAGCGCGGCAGATAGGTCGAGAGACCGAGCTGCGCGACCAGCACCAGGAAGGCGCCAAGGATGGGGCCGACCAGCGACCTCGCGCCGCCCACGACGACCGCGATGAGGACAAGACCTGAGGTGGTCCAGTAGAGGAGGTCCGGTGTTGCGTAGCCATTGGCCATCGCCGCCAGCGCGCCGGCCACACCGGCGATCGCCGCGCCGATGACGAATGCGGCGAGGCGGTATCGATAGGTTGGGAAGCCGAGCGCGCGCATCCGGCGCTCGTTCTCCCGGACCCCCTCCAGCGTCCTGCCGAAGGGTGAACGGACGAGGCCCTCGAGCAGGAGGAAACAGAGCGCCGCAACAGCCAGCACCATCAGCAGGAAGGGCCCGCGTTCGTAGAGGGTCACGTTGAGGGCGTCGAGGCCGATCAGGGTTGGCCGGGGGATGCCGATGAGTCCGTCGGTGCCTCGCGTCAAAGAGATCCAGTTGACGGCCAGCCCCCAGAGCATCTGGCCGAAGGCGAGCGTCAGCATCAGGAAGTAGATGCCGCTGGTCCGCAGCGAGAGGGCGCCGATCGGCACCGCCACCAGCGCCGCCAGTACGGCGCCGGCCAGCAGGAGGGGGAGGAGGCCGTCGACATGCCGCAGGGCGACCAGCGCGCAGGCGTAGGAGCCCAGCCCATAGAAGGCGGCATGACCAAAGGAGGCCAGTCCCGCATAGCCGAGCAGCAGATCGAGGGACATCGCGAAGATGGCGAAGATCAGGGCCTGGGTGGCGATGTAGATCCAGAACCGAGGCGCCCAGAGCGGCAGGGAGGCAATGCCGGCGGCGAGAACCACGAGGAGCCCGGCTCGGGGCCAGCCGCCCCTCACTGCCGGCGACCGAAGAGCCCCGCCGGCCGCACGATCAGCACCGCGGCCATCAGACCGAAGATGAGCGCAATCGCGAACTGGGGAACGAACGCGGTGCCGATCACGTAGCCGAGCCCCAGGACCAGTGCTCCGAGCAGTGCGCCCTCGATCGAGCCGAGCCCCCCGATCACGACCACGACGAGAGCCAAGATCAGCACGTTGGCGTCCATTCCGGGGTAGATCGCAAACTCCGGGGCGGCGACGACTCCCGCCAGCCCGGCCAGCCCGGCGCCGAGGCCGAAGGTGAGCGTGAAGAGTCTCGGCAGGTCGATCCCGAGCAGGCCCGCCATCTCTTTGTCGGCGACGCCGGCGCGGAGCATGGCGCCGAAGCGCAGGGCGCGCCAGCCCACCATGAGCGCCGCGCCGACCAGCAGCGCCACGGCGAGGACGAAAAGGCTGTAGGCGCTGAACGTGGCGCCCAACAGGTGGACCGCGCCGCCGAGGCCGGGAGGCGGGGGGATAGACCGAGTGGTCGGACCGTACTGGGCGCGGACCAGGTCGACGAAGACGAGCGTGAACCCGAACGTGAGCAGCACCTGGGCCAGGTGGCCGTGCTTATAGAGCCGCCTGAAGAAGACGACCTCGAGGACCATTCCGATCCCGGCCAGCAGCACGGGCGCCACCAAAAAGGCGAGCCAGAAGTTGTGCGTCAGGCTCACCACCGAGTACGTGACGTAGGCGCCGACCATGTAGAACGACCCGTGCGCGAGGTTGAGCACGTCCATCAGCCCGAAGATGATCGACAGGCCCGCGGCGAGCAGGAAGACCAGCCCGCCGAAGGCAAGGCCGTTGACAGTCAGCTGGAGGGCGGCGGCGATGGCGCTCTGAAGGTTACTTTCGCCGGCTCGGCGGCGCTACTTGCCGGGGTCGGCGACGCCTGGGTACTGGTCGATGACCTGGTTCGTCCAGCCGAGTTTCGGGTCGTTGACCACCTTGCGCACGTAGACCGTATGAACAACGTTGTTGGTGGCCGGGTCGAACTTGAAATCGCCGCGCGGGCTCTTGAAGGCGACAGCGCTGATCGCTTTGAGGAAGCCCTCCTTGTTATCGGTCTTGCCCTTGACCGCATTGAGCGCCTCAACTACGACTCGGGCGGTGTCGAAACCCTGGACCGCGAACACGTCAGCCTGGCGGTTGTCGAATCTCTTCGAGTACTTGGCGATGAAGTCCTGGTTCTCCTTGTTCTGCAGGGTGAGCGCCCAATGGAGACCGGTCACGGCACCCAGCGGCGCGGCGCTGGTGATGGCTGACAGCACATCCTGCTCGACGAAGAATCCGGACCCGGCGACAACCTTGAGCTTCTTGAGCGTGCCCAGCTCGTTGGCCTTCTTGAGGAAGCTGACCGCGTCCGTGCCCGACATGAAGCAGTAGATGCCGTCAATCTGGTCCACCTTGATGGCCTGTACGAAGGGCGTCTGGTCGCCGTTGTTCGGGAAGGGTGTTTCGACGGGTGGACCGACGAGGGTGCCACCGGCGGCGGTGAATGTCTCTTTGAAGGAGGCGACCGACTCCAGCCCGGCGCCGTACTTCGCATACACCAACTGGATCTTTTTGAAGCCGAGCTTTTCGGCGACGTAGGTTCCCATCGGGTGGCTGGGCTGCCAGTTGCTGAAGGAGGTGCGGTAGATGAAGGGAGACTTGCCGGCGCGGCTCAACGAGTTGACGCCGGCGTTGGCGATGAGCGTCGGCATCTTCTGTCCGTCGAGGTAGTCGCGGTTGCCCGCCGCGTTGGGGCTGGAGACGTAGCCCACCACCATGTCGACGCCGTCCTGGTCCACAACCTTCTTGGTGGCGGCCACAGCGTCCGCGACGGCGACCTGCTCATCGGCCGTCACAACCTTGATCCGGCGGTTACCGGCCTGGTTGCCGACAGAATCGAAGTACAGCTGCATCCCATTTGTGATGCTCTTGCCGAGCTCGGCATAGACGCCCGAGGAGGGAAGGACCGCGCCGATCTTGAAGTCCGGTCCGCTGGGCCCACCTGAACCGCCGCTGGTAGTGCCGCCACAGGCGGCGACCGCTGCCATGCCCGCCGCCGTCACGCCCAACTGAAGGAAGCCGCGGCGGTCGAGCCCATCAAGAAGTTTGAAGTTCAGGTAACGCTCGATCTCATCTGACATTCGGTTTTCCCCCTGCAGTTTCAGGCTCGCGGCCTTGAGTCCAAGGGGAACGATACTCACCAGGTGCCATATGTCCAGTTGGCCGATGCCCGAATTCACTACGAGAGGTCGGGCGAGGGCGCGCCGCTGGTCTTTCTTCATGGCGTCGGCTCGAGCTCGCACACCTGGGTAGGTCAGCTTGCGCACTTCTCCTCCGAGCACCTGGCGGTTGCCCCCGACATGCGCGGCTACGCCCAGTCGTCGACGAGCTCGGAGACGATCACCATGAAGGTCTTCGCAGCTGATGTGGCTGCACTGATTCAGCGCCTGGGCAACGGTCCGGCGCATGTCTGCGGCCTGTCGATGGGCGGGATCGTGGCCCTCACGCTGTGGCGGGACCGCCCGGACCTGGTTCGCTCCCTGATCCTCGCCGACACCTGGGCCAACCACCCCAATGCGGCAGCCGGCCAGGCCGAGCGGCTGGCGGCGATCGACGCCGCCACCATGCCCGACCTGGCGCGCAAACGGATGCCTGCCATTTACGGACCGGGGACGGACCCTGACGTCGTGAACAGGGGCGTCATGGCATTTGCCCGCCTGGACAAGGCCGCCTATCGGGCGGCCAGCGCCGACCTATGGACGCAGGACCTTCGCCACGTGGCGAGGACTGTCACCGTCCCCGCGCTCGTGCTGGTCGGAGAGCACGACACGCTGACTCCGCCCGCACTGGCCGAGGAGCTGGCCGGACTGATCCCCGGGGCGCGGCTCCGCGTCATCCCCGGCTCAGGACACCTCAGCAACGAGGAGAACCCGGCGGCATTCAACGCGGCTCTCGCCGAGCACCTGGCAACCGCTCACTGACACGTGCTCAGTCCAGCGTCTGCGCGAGCAGGTCCAGCTGGCGCAGGTCGGCGATCGTGGGAAACAGCACCAATTCGTCGCAGCCCGCTTCGGCATAGCCCGCGGCCAGCTCATGGATCTCGGCGCGGCTGGTGAGAAGACCGTCGGCGATCCGCTCCGCAAACGGTCCGACGAATCCGTAGTAGTTGAGGAGGTCCTCGCGCCCCTCGGCCGCTCGCCCGTCGAGTGCGAAGTAGGCGGTGCCGACGAGCTGCGGCCGGGATGGCCGCTCCGCGTCATTCCAGGCTGCCAGGGCCCGGTCGGCGGCTGTCCTGAACGCCTTGATCGGTCCGCCGCCGTGCACGTAACCATCCGCATGACGTGCCATCCGTGCCAGCGCCGCGTCGCCGCCCCCGCCAACCAGCAGGCGGGGTCCGCTCGGCGTGGCCGAGCGCGGTCCGATGACAGTCCCCTCCCAGTGCTCGCGGAGTGCGTAGAGCTGCTCCTCCAAGCGCCGCCCACGAGTGGTGAATCGCACCTCGCCCACTTCGTAGTCGTCGCGACGCGGGCCGATCCCGACACCCAGCGTCAGCCGGCCCGCGCTCAGCGCGTCCACGGTGGCGGCCTGCTTGGCGA
This sequence comes from uncultured bacterium, assembly GCA_964194225.1. Classification (GTDB taxonomy): domain Bacteria; phylum Chloroflexota; class Dormibacteria; order Dormibacterales; family Dormibacteraceae; genus CAXMLP01. The sequence continues at coordinate 4,666 of CAXMLP010000401.1, forward strand.
GCAGCGCGCTCCCCCGCAGCGGCCCGATGAGGATGAGCGAGGCGAGTTGAATGCGCTTGGTGACCGCCGCCGCGGCGGCCAGCACGGTCAGGCATTCGTAGCTGTCGAAGGCGAGCCGGTCGTGGACCCCGAGGCTGCTGAATGGGCCATCGTCAGCCTCGCGGGCCCAGCGGAGGACCAACTCACCCGGGGCGCCGGGGATGACCGCCGGGAGCCCGACCCCTATTTCCAACGGTTGGAGTAGAGCTCGTACTCGAGACCCTGGCCGCTCAGTGCCGCAGCCACCTGCGCGACAGCGAGGCGGGCCGCCGCGGCAACCGCCGGCACGTCGCTGGTGGCGAGGAGCTGGAGGTCGGCGTAGACCCGTTTCAGCCGCTCCCTGTCCTCCTCGGAGAGTTCGGGACGACCATAGCTGGTACTCATCCGGAGGCTGCCGGGGCGGTCAGGTCGCGGAACCGCCGGGCCTTCATTTCGAACCGGGGCAGGCCGGCGGCGACCTCGACGATCGGAGTCAACGACAGCTCTCGCTTGACCTGCGCCGCGAACCGCACCCGCAGCGCCGGATGGCCGGCGGGATCGCTGCCCGCCATCGGCTCGATCTGGATCACGAGCGTTTCGAGCTCATCGATCAATTGAAGTGTGCACTGGAACTCATCGATCTCCGGGAACCGCCTGACCACGTCCTCGACCATCGAGGGCATGAACCAGACCCCGCGGATCTTCCTCATGTCATCGTGGCGGCCCTGGATGCCACCTTCGTAGAGGTCCCAGGTGCGGCCGCAGCCGCAATCGGTGTGAGGGCGTTTGACGACCAGGTCATTGGTCCAGTACCGGAACACCTGGATCCCCTCGCGCCCCAGCGAGGTCATGATCCTCACCCCGCGCTCACCGTAGCCGACCGGCTGCAGCGTCTCGGGGTCGACTACCTCCTCGATGTAATCGGTCTCGATGATGTGACAGCCGCCGGGCGCCTCGGCGCACTCGAACATGAATATGGTCGCGGCCTCGGTCATGCCGGCGGTGTCCCCGCAGAAGGCGCCGAAGGCTTCCTCGATCTTCTTTTTGGTGGCTTCGGGGCGGGGCTCTCCCGAAGCGATCACCACCTTTACGCCCGCCTCGCGGGCGAGGTTGATCCCCATCTGTTCGGCGGTCAGCGCCAGCCGCAGAGCGTAGGTCGGGGTGCAGGCGAGCACCGTGCAGCCCTGCTCGACGAGCAGCTGGACGCGCTTTTCGGAGTCGAAGGACCCGGTCGGGATGACGCGGCAGCCGATCTTCTCGAGGCCGTACTGGAGGCCCCAAAAGCCGATGAAGAGGCCGTAGCCGAAGGCGACCAGCGCCGTGTCGGCGGCGCGCACACCCATCGCGTAGGCGCCGGTCGCCCACATGTCGGCCGCCCACGCCCAGTCGCGAGCGGTGTCGAAGGTGCGCACCGGCTGGGCGCCGCTGGTGCCGCTGGTCTGGTGATGGCGAATGGCGAGGCCCACCTCAACGCTGGGGAGGGTGCCATAGGGAGGGCTGATCGCCTCCGCGGCGGTGATCTCCTCGCGCTTCAGGATCGGAAAACGGGCAGCGTAGGCCTCGAGGGACGTGATTGCCTCCGGGCGGAGACCGGCCTTATCCATCCGCCCTCGCCAGAATTCCGAACCGGCATGCGCGTGCTCCAGCTGGCGCTTCAGCCTGTGGAGCTGGTGGCGCCGAAGCTCGTCGCGGGGCATTGTCTCCGAGTTGGGGTTCCAGTAACCGCGTGGCAGCTCACCTTGCCCCATCGCCAGGATGTTAGCTCCGGATCGCCACGGCCTCGATCTCGACGAGTGCCTCCGGTTCGAAGAGGCCCTTGACCTCGACCAGGGTGGTCGCCGGGAAGTTCCGCCCGAAGACCGCCCGGTAGTGCACGCCGATCGGCTTCAGAGCCAGCCGGTAAGCGGCCACGTCGGTCACCAGGTAGGTCAGCTTGACGACATCGTCGGTGGTGCAGCTCGCTCCTTCGAGGGCGCGCCGGACGTTCATGATCGCGACCCCGAACTGGGCGGCAATGTCATTCGGGTGAAGCAGCTGCCCAGTGACGTCACAGCTGATCTGGCCGCCGGTGAAGACCACCTCGCCGAGGCCGGCGGAGGCGTGGGCGAACCCCGAAGGCCGGGGGAGGTCGCTGGGGTTGAAGTGCCGGATGCCTGGCATGCGCTCACAATCATGCGCCGTGGCCAGGTTGGATCCCACACAGGCGGTTAAGGGCGCGTGGGACCTGTTTCGCTGTTCGCATCCCGAGCCGGTGCTGGCGGTCACGGCTGCCAGCGCGGTCCTCGGGCTGGCCGCCGGCCGCGGCGCAAGCACCTGGCTGCTGGTCGCCGCGATCTTCACCGGCCAGCTCTTCGTGGGCTGGACCAACGACTACATCGACCGCGACGCCGACCGGGCCGCCGGCCGAGCCGATAAGCCGCTGGCGGCCGGCCAGGTCTCCGAGGTATGGCTCCACTGGGCGGCGGTGGTCGCGGCCACCCTCTGCATCCCGCTGTCACTCGCCAACGGATTCGCCGCCGGCACCCTTCACCTGCTTGCGGTGCTCGCCGCCTTTCTCTACAACGGCGGTCTCAAGAAGACCCCGATCAGCGTTTTTCCCTATCTCTTCTCATTCGGCTCGCTCCCTGCCATCGTCACGCTCGGGCTGCACCCGGGCCATCTGCCGCCGTGGTGGGTGTCGCTGGGCGCGGGACTGCTCGGCTCGGGCGCGCACTTCACCCAGGTGATGCCCGACATCGAGCAGGAGCGCGGCCGCATCCACGGCCTTCCCCAGCTGATGGGGCTTCGCGGCTCGATCGTGGCGGCCGCCCTGTTGCTGGCGGGCTCGGCCCTAGCGGTCCTTCTCGGGCCCGGCAAACCAGGTGAGCTGCAACTGGTCGCCCTCGCCATCACCCTGGTGACCGTCGTCGTCATGGTGGCCGCCGGGCTCCGCGGCAACCACCGGCTCAGCTTCCGGCTGACCCTGGTCGCCGCGGCCGGGGTCGCGCTGATCCTCCTCCTCAACAGCCGGGCCCTCCGCTAGGCGCAGCCTGACCTCGGCCAGCGCGGCGGCCAGGTCCGCGTCCACCACCGAGCGAACCTCACCGGTCGCGGTGAACACGAAGTCAATGCCGGTCACGTCCCGCTCAACCGCCAGCTTCAGCAAAAGCGCATAGGCGCCACCCTGCAGGCGGTAGTGCCGGAATCGCTTCTCAAGCTCGTCGGCGGGCGCGTTGTCGGTCTTGTAGTCGACGACGCGCAACCCTCCGGCGGTCTCGAAGAGGAGGTCGACGAAACCCTCGAGGACAGACCCCGCATGGGAAGCTCCGAGCGGAACCTCACGCCAATGGCGGGCTGCCGCCGCCGCCCGGACCGGCTCGGTGCCGCAGGCCCGTTTGACGGCTGCGGCGACCTCGCCGGCGCGATGGCCGATGCCCTCAGCCACGGCCTGCGCCTGCGCCAGGTGATCCACAGAGGTGAGGTCGTCGAGGGGGACCACCTGGAGTACCGCGTGAACCGCCCGGCCGAAGCTGGTGCCACCCTGGCCCCGACGGAAGGCGCCGATCTCCTCGCTGTCGAGGTCGGGGTCGGCTTCCCGCGCGAGCCCGGTGGCGGTGGAGATCGAGAGGCCGCCGAGTGCGCTGATCAGCTCGCGTCGCTTCGCCAGCCACTCCGCCTCCTCGGCGCGATGCTCAGCCGGGGTTGCCTGCGGCATTGGCAGGGCTGCGGCGGGAACTGGCGGGGCGGCCAGATCGACAGCCAGCTGCCGCCCCAATTGGCCGCTCTCCAGGCTGTCGGCGAAACCAACGGCCTGCGCCGGCGGTTCCTCGCTCATGCTCCACGCCTCCCTGCGCCAGAGGCTCAGCACCAGGTGGTCGCGGGCTCGGGTGGCGGCCACGTAGGTCAGCCTCACCGATTCGGCCAGGTCGGCTCGCTTCTCCCTGGCAAGCGCGTTCCGGTAGCCCTGGGTCTGCCAATCGCCAACACCAACCTCGAGCCGGCCGAGGATGCGGTCGGGGATGACCTGGGTCCGGTCGCCGCGCTTGCTGGAACCCCAGCCCGTCATGATCACGATCGGGAACTCGAGGCCCTTGGCACCGTGAATGGTGAGCACCCGCACAGCCTCGTCGTCCTCCTCGGCGGCGGAGACGCCCGAGTCTCGGTATTGCTCGCGCTCGAGGCCCTCCATCCATTCGACGAAGCTGCGCAGCGTGGCCCGGCCGGTGGCGGCAAAGTCGCGGGCTCGCTTCGCGACATAGCGATAGCGCCGCCAGGTCTCGCGCGGACGGGGCTGCGCGAAACCCTGGGCGACCAGCAGGCGCCGGTCGATGAAGTTTTCGACCAGGGCGGGGACGGACAGCTCGTGGCGGAGTTGGTGCAGTTCGGCGAGATCGGCCAGGCTGGCCTTAACCTGCTCCACCGTCCCGGCCCCTGGCGCCTCGTAGTTGAACCGGCCGCCCTGGTCGCGCCAGAGGGCCAGCTCGGCATCGCTGCATCCGTAGGCCGGCGAGCGGAGCGCGGCCAGCAGCGCCACCTGGTCGGAGGGGTCATCGATCGCGCGCAGGCAGGACACCAGCTCGCGGACCTCCTGCGTCATGACGATTAGCTCGCCGCTCTCCAACCGGTAGGGGATTCCCCAGGTTTCGAACGCCCGCTCCAGCCGGCGCAGGTTGGTGCGGGTCGGGATGAGCACGCAGATGTCCTGCCAGCCCGCCGGCCTGGTGATTCGTTGGGCACCCTTGCCGCGCGTCACGGGCCAGCCCTCGTCCTTGGCGAGCCGGCAGGTCCGGGCGACGTCGTCGGCCTCGCGCCGCCAGACCTCGTCCTGCCGCACGTTGGCGAGCTCGGTGCCGAAATACCACAGCCCGCCCTCCGCGCTAGGCTCGGCCACCAGGGCTCGATACTCGGGCTGGACATCCTGCTCGTAGTGCATGGCGCCCCCGAAATGGTGATTGACGAAATCGATGACCGCCGGCACCGAGCGGAAATTCTGGATGAGGGCGACGTCCTCACCCACCCGCTCCTGGATTTTCTGGTAAAGCGCGATGTCGGCTCTGCGGAACCGGTAGATGGACTGCTTGGGATCACCGACCAGGAACAGCTTGCCAGGCACCAGTTCAGCGTCCAGCCAGTGGGCCGGGAACGGTGTGTCGGGCACCGCCGCGAGGTAGAAGGCGATCTCGGCCTGGAGCGGGTCGGTGTCCTGGAACT
>CAXMLP010000402.1:0-3483 GCA_964194225.1 uncultured bacterium
GATCTACACCGATGTCGACGGAATCTACAGCGGGGATCCCCGGATCGTCAGCCGGCCTCGCCAGATCAGTCACATCTCGTATGAGGAGATGCTCGAGCTGGCGGCGGTCGGCGCCCGTGTGATGCACCCGCGGGCGGTCGAGCTCGGTGAGCTCTACAACATCGTCATCAACGTGCGGAGCTCCTTCAAAAAGGGCGTCGGTACGATGATCGTCGGACAGGTGCCGATGGAAGATCGCAACCGGGTGCGGGGTGTAGCGCACGAAAGCAACGTCGCCAAGATCACCGTGCGGGGCGTCCCCGACCGGCCGGGCGTCGCAGCCGCGCTGTTCGAGCCACTCGGGGCGGCCGCGATCTCGGTCGACGTGATCGTTCAGAACGTGGGGATCACCGGAGCCACCGACATCACCTTCACCGTCGCCGACGATGAGCTGGCCCAGGCCGTCGAACTTGTGCAGCAGGCGAGCCGGGCAGTCGGGGCTGGCGAGGTGCTCTCCTCGGGCGGACTTGCCAAGCTGTCGATCATCGGCACCGGAATGCTCGGCACCCCGGGCATCGCGGCCCGGATGTTCCGCGTGCTGGCCGAGGCCAAGATCAACATTGAGATGATCAGCACCTCCGAGATCAGGATCACGTGCCTGGTCGACCGGGCGCGCGCGGAAGATGGCGTCCGCGCGCTTCATCAGGCCTTCGTCGTCGACGCCTGAATGTCAGTCTCGGTCGCGATCGTCGGCCCGCCCGGTTCCGGCAAAACAGCGCTCTTCAATGCTCTGACCGCCGGTCGTGGCTCGGGTGGCGTCGGGATGATCGACGTGCCGGATGCACGGGTGGACCAGCTCGAAGCGGCGGTCAATCCGAAGAAGAAGGTCTACGCGCAGGTGCGTGTCGCCGACACGCCCCCCGGCAGCCGGGCCCAGCAGGTGGCCGCCGCTCGCGAGGCTGACGTGCTGCTGGCGGTGGCCCGCTGCTTCGGCCCGGATCGAGACGTCGCCGGCGACCTCGACGGCGTGAGTTTGGACCTGGTGCTGGCGGACCTGGCCTCGGTGGAGAGGCGCCTCGAGATCGCGACCAAGGAAGCCCGCATCAATAAGCCCGGTGCCGGCCCTGCCCTCGATGCCCTCAACGCGGCCAAGGCCCACCTCGATGCGGGTCAGCCCCTGCGGACCCTGGACCTCGACGCGGCCGGCCGCGAGGTGCTGGCGCCGCTCTTCCCGGTCAGCATCAAGCCCGTCGTCTATGTCGCCAATGTCGCTGACGATGCTGCCGCCGGCGACCCCGTGAAGGAGTACGCGCGCCAACATAGTTGCGAATCAGCGGTTGTCGCCGCCTCCCTGGAGAGTGAGCTTCGCGAGCTCGATCCCAGGGACGCCGCCGAGTATCGGAGCTCGTTTGGGATCGACGACTCCGGGCTTGCCAGCGTCGCCCGGGCGGTCTGGCTGGCCGGCGGTCTGATCACCTACTTCACCGCGGGCGAGCCGGAGGTGAGGGCATGGCCCTGCGAGCGCGACGCGCCGGCGGCGATCGCGGCCGGCGTCATCCACACCGACTTCATCAAAAAGTTCATCCGGGCGGAGGTGACCTCGGTTGAGGAGCTGGTCGCGGCGGGCTCGATGGAAGCCCTGCGCGGCGCCGGACGGCTGCGAGTGGAGGGTCGCGAATACCGAGTCCGCGACGGGGACGTGGTGTTCTTCAGAATCGGCGGCTGATTCTCTTTCCCGCCGGGCCCCGTCCCGTCCCCCTTTTTGGCGACCGCCTTCAGGGGATGCCGTAAGCCTGGCGGTTGTCCCTCTTCCAGAGGAGGTAGGCGAACGGCAGCCCGACCAGGACCACCGACCACAGGATCGCGAGCAGGAAGGCAACCACCCAGCCGGCTTTGCGAAGGCTGAGCAGGCCATAGAAGGCAAAAGCATGGAGCACCGCCGGCACCAGCACGGAGAGGATGAGGATCACCTCGTACAGAACCATCAGGCCGGGCCGCGCCCCGGCGCTGACCCTTGCCTGAGCCAGCGTGTGGTTGAGATCGGCCCGGCCGTGCGGATTGATCACGAAGGCCGCCATCTGGGCAAGCAGGACGAGCCAGATGAAGGCGGCGATCGCCGAGACGACGGCCACCATCATCACCTGCTCGGGGATGGCGGGCGGGGAGGTGGCAGCCGTCAGACCTCGACCGAGCGAGGCCGGCTTGGAAGGCGGTGAAGCAGCGGCCTTCCGCGCTTGAGAGGTTTTGGTGGCGACTCCGCACTTCCAGCAGAACTGGTGTTTCGCCTCCAGGGCGGCGCCGCAGCGGGTGCAGTGATTCAGGTTTCGAATTATCGCATGCCGGCAAAAGGCCACCCCGCCAGCCATGATGGGCCTTGACGCCTCCCAGATGATGAGGTAGAACTACCGCCGGGACACAACATCTCGTAGTCCACGTCTCAGCACGTTGTGACCCGGCCCCGGTCAGCAGGCAAGTGACAGTCGCAGTTTTCACCGCACTCCACGCCCTCGCACCAGTCTCTCCAAGCACTTGCCTGCTCCCACGCAGGAAGTAGACTTGCCGATCTGATGGCTCGCAAACAGCGACGGAAGCCTGCTTCGGCGCGATCTCGGCCTCGCCCACCAATCCCCGCGGCGAACCCGGGCGTTGCCGCGGATCCGTCCCCAGCAGCCATGGCCCGTTCGGGCGGACGGATCGGCGGTGACCAGGCCCTGGTCCGTTCGATGGAGATGTCGCTCGGGGCCACCGCCCAGATTCGCGGCAAGGGAAGGAATCGGTTCGTCCTCGAGGGGGTTGAACCGGGAATCCCCCTCGACCGGGTCCCCTATTTCGTGACCGACCTGCGGCGAATCGCCATCGTGGGGGGCCTCATGGTGGTCCTGCTGATCCTCGCGGCCTACTTCATCATCCCAATCGTGGTCAGGTAGCCGAAAGGGGAGATTTCCCCGCGTCCGTTTCGCGGCTGTCCGGATGATTCGGGCAAGCGTGAGCGGGCCCGGGCCGCCAAAAAACCGCTGCCTATACTCACGCTGCGATGCGGGTGATCCTCTACACGGGCAAGGGCGGTGTCGGCAAGACCTCGGTTGCCGCGGCCTCCGCCCTGCGCTGCGCGCAGCTTGGCTATCGCACCCTGGTGATGAGCACTGACCCGGCCCACTCGCTCGGAGATTCATTCGACGTGGAGCTCGGCACGAAGCCGATGGCGGTCGCCAAGAACCTGTGGGCGCACGAGGTCAGCGCCCTCCTGGAGATGGAGAAGCACTGGGTCAAACTGCATGACTATGCGGCGCGCGTCTTCGCCACGCAGGGGCTCGACGAGGTGATGGCGGAAGAGGTGGCGACGCCCCCCGGAATGGACGAGGTCGCCTCGCTGATGTGGATCCGACACCACGCTGAAAAGAGCGACTACGAGGTGATCATCGTCGACTGCGCGCCCACCGGCGAAACTCTGCAGCTGCTCACCTTCCCCGACGCTGCCAAGTGGTGGCTGGACAAGATCTACCC
>CAXMLP010000403.1:0-6049 GCA_964194225.1 uncultured bacterium
GCCCTCGACCTGCCCCGGCCGCTGCGCCTGGCTGCCCCCGCCAGCTGCGCTTCGCAGGCCGAGTACATCGCCTGCTTCGATCCCCAGATCGCCGTCCTCCAGACCGAGGCTGCCCTCGAACGCTGTGCCTACGAGCTGGGCGTCGATTCCGCCGCCGAGAACATCGACTACCTCGAGGTCCGCTGGGCGCCGGCGCTGCATCAGCGAGGGGGCCTCAGCCTCGAGGCCGGCATCTCAGCGGTCCTCCGCGGGCTGGCCGGGGCACCGCTGACCGCGGTCGGCATCGTCTGCGCCATGCGCCATCTCTCGGTGGCTGAGAATCTGCATCTGGCCCGGGTCGCCGGGGCCTTCGCCGGGCAGGGCGTGGCCGGCTTCGACCTTGCCGGGGACGAGGCGCGCCACCCCGCCGCGCCGCAGCGCCCCGCCTTCGAGGCGGCCCGGGCGGCCGGGCTCCGGCTGACCTGCCACGCCGGCGAGGCCGGCTCGCCCGAGTCAGTCCTGGAAGCCGTCGAGCTGGGAGTGGAGCGGATCGCGCACGGTGTGATCGGCGCTCGGTCAGCAGCGGTGGTGGCCAGGATCCGCAGCGAGGGGGTTGTCCTCGACCTCTGCCCGACCGCCAACTGGAAATGTCACGCGGTGGCCAGTCTGGCCGAGCATCCACTGCCACGGCTGCTGCGAGGGGGCGTTCGCTGCACCGTCAGCACCGACTCACGGACGGTCGCCGGAACCACCCTCAGCCGCGAATTCGAACTTGCCTCTACGGTGATGGGCATGACCGACGACGAACTGATTCGTTGCAACCTCACCGCCTATGAAGCTCGCTTCGGCAGCTGACCTCGAGGCGGCGCTCGCCGCCCACCCGGGCCGGGCCTGGCGCGGCGGTCCAGATCGAATCGAGGCCGCCGTCTGCGTCCCGGTCCTGGCCGGCGCCGAAGGATTGGAGGCGTGGTGCATCAAACGGCCGGACGGGCTGCGGCACCACTCGCTGGAGATCGCCTTCCCGGGTGGGAAGCCCGAGCCGGATGACGGGGGCCTGGTCGGAACCGCCCTGCGCGAGACCGAGGAGGAGCTCGGCGTCGCCAGGGGCCGACTCCGCGTGATGGGCCTCCTGACGCCCGTGCCCACCGCCACCTCCCGCTTCACCCTCAACCCCGTGGTCGTCGAGGTTGAACCCGGGCCCCCGCCCCGGCCCGATCCCGGCGAGGTGCTCCATCTCATCACCTTTCGCCTCGACGATTTCTTCGCCGGCCGAATTCCCTTCTCGGCAGTGGACGTCGGCTCCTACCTCTCCCCGATCTTCAAGTTCGAGGTCGGCTCGATGTACGGGGCCACCGCCCATGTCCTGCTCGAGCTGCTGGAGGTCTACGCCGTCGCGGCAGGCATCTCGATGCCCGAACCGGAGATCACCACCGTGATCCCCTGGGCCTGACCCAGGGCTGGTGGAATTAAGGGAGATCTTTGAGCTGCTTCACATGGTCGACAAAGTGGCCGACGAGGTAATAGTTGATCGCTTCCCGGAGCGTCATGTCACCCCGCGTGGTGCTCTTGAGCGGGCGGTCCAGGTCGCCCGGTTTCAGCGAGCGGAGGAGAGCCTGCGCATCGGCGAGGCCGCTGTCGATCCGAGCGCGAAGGTCGCTCTCGCTGAGCAGGTGGCCGCTCTCGATCCCGTCAAGCCGGCCCGAGCTCTGCGGCTGGCGGCCGAAATGGCCGTCACGCGCCACGGCCTCCCCCAGCTGCCGAGACCAGAACCCGAGCATCTCGGCCATGTGGCCGAGGACATTGAACCGATCCCAACGCTCGCCCGTCTTGGGGTCCGGCGGACCGGGTTGATGAGAATCGCTGTGCGGAAGCTCTCGAAAGGTGCGCGCCGCCTCCTCCAGGTCGGCCAGCATCGTCTCCAGCTCGCCGGCCATGCTCAGCCGGTCCCGAAGAGGCGGTCGCCGAAGTCGCCCAGACCCGGCACTATGTAGGCCCTGTCGTTGAGGCCCTGGTCCAGCGCGGCCGTGAAAATTCCCACGTCCGGGTGCTGCTCCTCGATCAGGCGAACCCCCTCCGGTGCGGCCACCACGCACACGAAACGGCAGTCCTGCCCGCCCGCGGCTTTGATCAGCTCGAGCGCGCGCGAGCCAGAACCACCGGTCGCCAGCATCGGGTCGAGGAGAAGGGTCACCTTGCCCGCCAGCGGCGGCAGCTTGTTGTAGTAGATCCGGGCCCGAGCGGTCTCCTCATCCCGCTCCAGCCCTATGTAGCCCACGCTCACCCTGGGCAGCAGGTCGAGAACCGGGCCAAGCAGGCCGAGTCCCGCCCGCAGCACGGGCACCGCCACCACCTCGCGCTCAACCCAACTGGCGGCGGCCGGGCCGAGCGGAGTCTCAACCGTTCCGCTCCGGACCGAGAGGTCGCGGGTGGCCTCGTAGATCAACATGCTGATGATCTTACGGGCGAGGTTTCGAAACTCCTCGGGCTCGGTGTTGCGATCGCGCAGGCGCGCCATGCAGTCGGCCACCAGGGGGTGGTCACTTACGTGCAGCATCGCGCTCCACCAGCCTGGCCAGCGCTCCGACCGCCACGTTCAGCATGCGTTCCATGTAGGCGGGATCCTGGTGATGGATCTCACCCGCTCCGACCTCGTCGACACAGAGGAGCAGCGATGCCGCCCGAAGGCGCCTGACCGAGGCGACGACGAACAGGGTGGAGGACTCCATGTCGTTGGCGATGACGCCAGCCCGCGACCACATCTCGAGCTCGGCGCGCAGCCGAGGGCCATCGGGCATGCTGTCGGGCACCAGGTCCGAGTAGAGCGCGTCTACCGCGCGGATGATGCCCAGGTGATGCGGGGCTGCGGCGGCTGTCGCGGATTCGAGCAGCGCCGTGACCATCTCGTGGTCGGCGACGGCGGGAAACTCGCGGGGCACGTAGCCATCTGCGGTGCCCTCGGTGCGGACCGCGGCGGTCGCGATGATCAGGTCACCCATCCGGATTCCCGGCTGGGTGGCCCCGCAGGTGCCCACCCGCAGGAAGGTGTGGACGCCCAGCTCGCGGAGCTCCTCCATCCCGATCGCAACCGACGGTCCGCCCATGCCGCTCGAGATCGCGGAGACCGCCGCCCCGGCGACACTCCCGGTGAACGTCCGGTACTCGCGGTTGAAGGCGACCTCGCGGGCGTCGTCGAGGAACTTCGCGATCAATGCGGTGCGCGCGGGATCACCGGGGTAGAGCACATAGCCGCCGACCTCGCCGGCAGCCAGGCCGACGTGGTATTTCCGCTCGGTCACTGCCGGATTGTAAGGTGCCACCTCAGGGAACCCGGCGGAGGATGTGAGGGGGCGGCGTGACGGGCTCGGGTGAGACGCGCCAGGCGCCACCGAGCCGATTCGCCGCGGCCTGCGCAGCGGCGCTCGAGGCGGCATGGACCACCGCGATCGTATCGCCAGTGCGCACCTCGTCGCCGACGGTCCGCTCGATGACGATGCCGGCAGCGGGATCGATCGCATCCTCCTTCCGCTGGCGGCCGGCTCCCGCCTCGAGGGCGGCCCGGCCGACCTCGAGCGCATCGACCGCGGCGACCCATCCCGACCGGCGGGCGAGGACCGGGAGCGTGACCCTGGCCTGTGGCAACCCGGCAGCCAGGCGGCCCCCCTGCGCCGCGATCATGCGCTCGAACCTTTCCCGCCCGCTGCCGTCGGCCAGTGCGTCGCCCGGGTCGCGAGAGACGCCGCCCAGCCGGCACATTTCGGTCGCGACCAGAAGGGATACCTCGCGCAGGGCGGCGTCGCCGCCGCCGGCCAGGACCGCCAGCGCCTCGGTGACCTCGAGCGCATTCCCCACGGCCCGCCCGAGAGGGGTGTCCATCGCGGTGATCAGCGCCACCGTGCGGCGGCCAGCGCCCTCGCCGATGTCCACCATCTCGCGAGCGAGCGCCACCGCACTGTCAACGTCGGGCATGAAAGCACCGCGGCCCGCCTTCACGTCCAGCACCATCGCGTCCGCACCGGCGGCGATCTTCTTGGCCATGACACTGGAGGCAATCAGCGGGATCGAGGGCACCGTGGCCGTGACATCGCGGAGTGCATAGAGAGCCCCGTCGGCAGGCACCATGCGCGCCGACTGTGCAGCGACGGCGAGACCGATCTCCCTCACCTGCGTGATAAAACGAGCCGGATCCAGCTCGGCGCTGAAACCGGGAATCGATTCAAGCTTGTCGAGCGTTCCGCCGGTGTGGGCGAGCGCGCGCCCACTCAATTTGGGCACTGGCACCCCACAGGCGGCCGCCAGCGGGCCCGCAATCAGCGTGACCTTGTCGCCGACGCCCCCGGTCGAGTGCTTGTCCACCTTGATCCCATCGATTGCGGACAGATCCAGGATCTCGCCGCTGGCCACCATCGACCGTGTCAGAGCAAGGGTCTCAGCGCGCGTCATTCCGCGTGTGACGACGGCCATCAGCCACGCCGCGACCTGGTAGTCGGGAATCCGACCGGCGGTGTAACCGGCCAGGAGAAAATCGATCTCCTCCCGTGAGTGTTCCTGGCCATCCCGTTTGCGGCCGATGATCTGGAGAGCGTCCATGTGGTGCACCTGGAGCCAGTAGGCTATCAACCGCCTTGGCCGAGCCCATCGACCTCAGCGATTTCCAGAAGGTGGAGATGCGAGTTGGCCGTGTGATCGACGTGGAGGAATTCCCAAAGGCCCGCAAACCCTCCTACCGCCTGACCATCGACTTCGGAGAGCTCGGGGTGCGCCGGTCAGTGGCGGCGTTGAAAACCGACTACCGATTGAGCGACGTGCGCGGGCGCCAGGTGGTCTGCGTCTTCAACTTTCCACCGCGCCGGATCGCCGGGTTCGATTCGGAGGTGCTGGTGCTGGCCGCGACCGCGGCCGACGGCACCCTGCGGCTGCTGTCACCCGGCCCCGACGCCGAGCTCGGCAGCTTCATCAGCTGAAGTCGACCTCGCGAGCCGGGCCTCGAGCTCCAGACGGCCTGCCAGGTCCAGATAGGTGAGGTGGCGAGCCGGGTCGGCTCTCCCGCCGCTGAAGTGGACGCCCTCTGACTCGAGTCGGCGCTGGCACGCCGCCGCCCGCCCCCCGCCCCAGGCGGGCGCGATCCGGCCGCCGGCGAGCAGGATGCGGTGGGCATTGGCGAGGTGATTTTCCCGGGCGGCGAGGCGGCCGACGACGCGCGCTCCACGAATCCCGAGCGCGACCCGGGCGACCTCACCGTAGGTTGTCCACTCGCCTGGCGCGACCAACCGGCTCACCGCTCGAACCCGCTCCGTGGTGTCGAACGCCGGCGGGACCGGGCCTCCCCTCACTGGGTTGGCAGGACCCAGATCTTGCCGGCCGTCTGATGACTCAGCGTCAGCTCACGCTTGGCCACGGACATGCGAATGGTCCGGCCCACCCCGTCGATCTCGACCACATCGAGCCGGGCTCCGGGAACCAGCCTTCGCTCGTGCAGGTAATGCAGCAGGGCTGGGGCTTCGCGTTCAGCCACTTCCGAAATCCGGGTCACCACGGCCTCACCCGGCGCCATCGCTGAAAGCCTCACCTCGCCCCTCACCGTCTCCGAGTGACCCGGGATCGGGTTGCCGTGCGGGCAGGCCTGGGGGCGGCCGAGAGCTGCGTAAAGGCGCTCCTCGACAACCTGGGAAACGGCGTGTTCCAGGCGCGCCGCCTCCTCATCCGCCGCGACCCAGTCGAGGCCGAGGGTGTCGGTGAGCCAGCGCTCCATGATTCGGTGGCGGCGAACGATGGCAGCGGCCTTCCGGTCGCCCTCGGCGGTGAGGTGCACCTGCTTGCCACCGTCCACCTTCACCAGTCCGTCCCGCGCCATCCGCCGCAGCCCGGCCGTTACGGTCGGCCGGCTCACCCCCAGCCAATCGGCGAGGCGGGCGTTGGTCAGCGTCTCTCCCTCGGCGCGCATGTAATAGATGGCTTCGAGGTAGCGGGAGATCGCCTCCGACGGGGGATTTCTATTAGCCTTAACTAACTGATGGCTTTGCACGTACTAATCTCAGGATGAGCCAGATCACCGCGGCAGCGATCGGCGGGG
>CAXMLP010000404.1:0-2356 GCA_964194225.1 uncultured bacterium
GGTTCATGGTGCCGACCAGGATGAACCGGCTGGGGTGCATCACCGAAACGCCCTCCCGCTCGACGACGTTGACGCCCATCGCCGCAGCGTCGAGGAGGACATCGACGATGTGGTCGTCGAGGAGGTTCACCTCATCGACATAGAGGATGTTCCGGTTGGCTTCGGCGAGGACGCCGGGCTCGAAACGACGCGATCCCTCCTTGAGGGCTGCTTCAAGGTCGATGGTGCCGACCACTCGATCTTCGGAAGCGTTGATCGGCAGCTCAACCACCCGCATCCGCCGCGTCGCGCTCGCCAGCACCTCGCCGGCCTGGATGCGTGCCTGGCAGTCCATGCAGAGGGACTCGCGATCGCTGGGGTTGTCGCCGAAGCGGCACCCGGCGACGACGTCCTGCTCGGGCAGCAACCTGGCCAGGGCGCGAACCGCGGTCGACTTTCCGGTTCCCTTCTCGCCTCGGATCAGCACTCCCCCGATCGCGGGGTTGATCGCGTTGAGAACCAGCGCCATCTTCATACGGTCCTGCCCGACGATCGCGCTGAAGGGGTAGGAATAGCGTTCCACAGCCATGGCCCGAGAAGTCTACCGGTCGCGGTTGAGCTGTCTTTCGACGACCGAGGCGATCTCGTCCCGCGAGAGGTCGAAGAGCCCGTAGTATTTCGCCCCCATCCGCCCGGCGAGGTCGGCGCAGGCATTGATCGCATAGGTCTGGTACATCGGGGCGACCCGCGCCAGGTGCTGGATCGAAGGCAGGTGGCTGAAGTCGCGGGCCGAGTCGATCACGAGACAATCGATCTTCTCGGCCTGGATCATGGCGGCGACCTTCTGAGCCTCCACCAGGGGTTCCTCCTTGAACATCGAGATGTTCCCCCGGCCATCGCTGATGAGGACCATCAGGGGTCTCACCGTCTGGTCTCGGAGGACCTCTGTCTTGATCACTTTGAGGCCCGCCAGGAGGCCGTGGGTGAGCGGGGTCGTACCCCCGACCGACATCCGCTCCAGGCGCCGCCGGGCCAGCGAGACGCTCGACGTCGGCCGCAGGACAACCTCCGCGGAGCGATTCTTGAAGATCACGACCGCCACCCGGTCGCGCCTCACGTAGGCGTCCTGGAGCAGCGAGAGGATCGCGCCCTTGGTCGCCGCCATCCTCTGCTCCGCATCCATCGAGGCCGAGGCATCGACGACGAAAACGATCAGGTTTCCCGTCTTGCGCTCGCGGACCTTGTCGCGGAGATCGGGGCGCTCCAGGATCAGTCGCTCGCCCAGCTTTCTGCCCCGGCGAACCTGGAACGGGGCGGCGGCCCGAATCGTCGCATCCACGGCGAGGTCGCTCACCTTCTCCGCCGTCCTGGCCCCCACGTAGCGGCCCCGCCGGTCAGCCGACTGGGCCGAGGCCCGCTTGCCACCCTGCTTGCGGGGCCGGCGGTGGCGAGGCAGCTCGATTTTCTTGACATCGAAGGTGTCGGTGGAGTCGCTCGTCGATTCGCTCCCCATCCCGCCCCCCGCGTTGCTCCCCTCCACCGATCCGCTCGACTCCTCACCCGACCGGGCACTGTCAGAGGATTCCTCCGCCGAGCCGGGCTGGTCGCCGGCACTCGATTCCTGCTTCTGCTCGGCGCCCTCCGGCTTGCCTTGCTCCTCGCCTCCCTCCTGCTCCTCGCTGCTGTCCGCCTCGCCCTGGCCCTCCTCTCGGTTGATCGGATTCCGGGCGCGGTGGGCGAGCGCCAGCTCGGCGGCATCAAAGATGTCCTCCCGCGTCGGCGTGGGGTGGCCGTGGAAGGCAGCGAGGGCGCGGGCCGCCCGCCCCACCACCAGGTCAGCGCGGTGACCCTGGACGCCTGAGTCAAGGCAGATCCGCGAGATGAGCCGCGCCTGTGAACGGCTCAGCTCGACCCCGGGAATGTTCTCTCGGGCCTCAACGATCCGGCGGGAAAGGGCAGTGTCCGCAGCCCGAAATTCATCCAGGAAGGTTCCCGAGTGCGCTCTGAAAGCAGCCTCCCGCTCGACGATCGCGACCCTCAGGTCGGCATCGACGATGCCCGCCACCTCCACGCAGAGCCCGAAGCGGTCGAGGAGCTGGGGCCGGAGCTCGCCCTCCTCAGGGTTCATCGTCCCCACCAGGATGAACCGGCTGGGATGGACGATCGAGATCCCCTCGCGCTCCACGACGTTGACCCCCATCGCGGCGGCGTCGAGCAGCACATCGACCAGGTGATCATCGAGCAGGTTCACCTCGTCCACGTAGAGGATGTTCCGGTTCGCCTCGGCGAGCACCCCCGGCTCAAAACGGCGATGGCCGTGGCGGAGGGCCGCCTCGAGGTCGATGGAACCGACCACCCGGTCCTCGGAGGCGTTGAT
>CAXMLP010000405.1:0-3233 GCA_964194225.1 uncultured bacterium
GATGTGTATAAGAGACAGGCGGCTGGCGGGGAGGGTGGGCGAGCTCCCGGACCCGCTGCCGAGCCGGTGGCGTACCAGCTATGCCATGGACCTGCTCTTCGACGCACAGCGCAAGCTGACCCGCCAGCGCAGCCTTGACCTGGGATTCCAGCCCGCTTCAGACGAGGCGCCCGAGTTGGAGCCCGACTAACCCAGTTTTCCGCGACAATGCCATCCGGTGACGACCTGGCAGGCGGCTTTTCTGGGAGTCCTACAGGGGGCCACCGAACTCTTTCCCGTCTCGTCACTGGGCCACGCGGTCGTGATCCCGACGCTTCTGCACTGGACCTTCCGGCAGAGCGACCCCAGTTTTCTTCCCTTTCTGGTCCTTCTCCACCTGGGCACCGCGGGGGCCCTGTTGATCCTCTACTGGGCTGACTGGATCGCAATCATTCAGGGCTTTGTCAGGGCCGCCCTGCGCGGCAGCATCAGGGCGCCCTCCGAGCGGATGGCAATGCTCCTGGTGGTCGGAACGGTCCCCGCCGGGATCGTCGGTTTCGTCCTCCAGAAGCCACTGCGCGCCCTCTTCGCCAGTCCCCGCGCCGCCGCCGCCTTCCTGGTCGTCAATGGGTTGCTCCTGCTCGGGGCCGAGGTGCTTCGGCGGCGTGCCGAGAAGGTGGCCGGAGCGGCAGCCGGCCCTGGCCGTGAGGAGGCCTTCAGCGAGGTGGGCGGGCTGAGCTTCCGGGCGGCCGCGCTGGTCGGGCTCTGCCAGGCGCTGGCCCTGCTCCCCGGGATATCACGTTCCGGAGTCACGATGGCCGGCGGGCTGCTGGCCGGGCTCCGCCACCAGGAGGCGGCTAAATTTTCCTTCCTCCTCGCCACGCCGATCATCGCGGCTGCGGGCGTTCTCGAGGTACCTGAGCTGCTGGTCCCCGGGGTGCCGCTGACCGCCTACCTTTTCGGCGCCGTGCTTGCCGGGTTGGCCGCCTACGCTTCGGCGCGCTTCCTGATCCGCTACTTCCGGTCAGGCCGCCTCGATCCCTACGGCTTCTACTGCCTGGCGGCCGGTATTGGTGCTCTCCTGCTGCTACGTTAAGTTGTGATGAGCACAAGCTGGGCTACCGCCGGAGCGCTCGTGGCGCTGGCCGCGGTTTTCTTCATCCTCGCCCTCCTCTATGCGGCGGGCACGATCGGGTTCCTCGCCAGTTCCCGACACACCCACCACTACAGCCATGCCGCGGTCATGGTGGTGCTCGGAAGCCTGAGCCTGGTCGGGGCCAACTTCCTGCGCCCTAAGAACAACGCCGACTTCTGAAGTCCGCGTCGGTCGGCATCAGCCGGCGGCTGGGTGCAGGTGGGTGGCCAGAAAGGTGCCGCAATCGTCCCAGGTCTTGCGCGCCCGCGAAATGACGGCCGGCATGGGCAGGTAGCCGTGGATCATGTCGGCCTCGTGGATGTGCTCGACAGTCACGCCTGCCTCGCGCAGGCTTTGAACGTAGGCGACCCCCTCACTGAGAAGTGGGTCGAGGCCGCACGTGACCACGAGGGCCGGTGGCAATCCGCGCAGGTCCGCAGTCCGCAGCGGCGATACATCGGGTGATCCGCCGTCACCGTGTGGGCCCAGGTACTGCTCCCAATACCAGCGCATCGACTCGGCGGTGAGCCCGTAGCCGGTGGCGTTGCTGCGATAGGAGTCGGTCTCCAAAGAGCAATCCGTGACTGGATAGATGAGAACCTGGGCGGCCAGCGAGGGTCCGCCCGCGTCGCGGGCTCGCCGAGCCACGACCGCCGCCAGGTTGCCGCCCGCGCTGTCGCCGCCCACAGCGAGCCGGCCGCCCTGCCCACCCAGCTCATCAGCATGCTCTGCAAGCCATCGCGTGGCCGTCCAGCAGTCCTCCAGCGGGGCCGGAAAGGGATTTTCAGGAGCGCATCGGAAGTCCACAGCGACCACCATGCATTTGGCGACGCGGGCCAGCCCGCGGCACGCTGAATCGTGGGTGTCGAGGTCCCCTGTCACCCAGCCGCCGCCGTGGAAGTAGACGAGGATCGGTAGGGAAGCCGAACTGGAGTCCGCGTAAAGGCGCAGCCCGAGCGCTCCACCGGGGCCCGGGATCGAGAGATCCTCTACTCGTCTGATGGGCTCCGGCTGCCCCGCCAGAGCGGGGGTGCGCCGCGCCCTGGCCTCACGGGCTGCCAGCGGCCCGAGCTCGCTCAATGGTGGCAAACCGAGACGAGCGGTTTCGGCCAGGTAAGCAGCGGCTTCCGGGTGCATCTCCACGCTCAGCGGTTGGTGGCCGGGACAGCGGGACAGGCCGGCTGGGGCCGGCCGGCCGGGCCTTTGCGTTCGCGGTAGGCCTCGACCTTGGTGCGGTTGCCGCAGACGGCCATCGAGCACCAGCGGCCCGAGCCATTGCGCGAGGTGTCGTAAAAGGCGTATTGGCAGCTATCGCGGGCGCAGGCCTTCAGCTTTGGCCAGGAGCCGTCAAGCATTGACTCGTAGACGATCGTCAGCAGCGTGCCGAGGGCACCCTGGATACCCGGGTCCTCAGCTTCAAGGATGAGCGGTCGCTCGAGGCTGAAACGCGCTCGCAGGTGCAGATGCAGGTTGGAGCAGGCCTCTGCCAGCACCCGCGCCGACTCCGGGCCCGCTGCATCGCCGTTGTTGGCGAGGGCCAGAGTCCGGAGCGCCTCGCGCAGCGTCAGCCCGGTCTCGAGAATGTCGGCGGTGCCCGACGCGGGCGTCACCTCTTTATGGAGCAGCCCCCGCCGGGCCAGCCAGGCACGCAGCGCAGGGATGGTGGCGACCTCATCAGTCCCCCTCTCGAGATCGGCTGTGTTGATGAAGTCCTGGACGATCTCAAGTCTTCCCGGTGCCTGGTTTGCCATCTGTGTCTCGAGGTTAGCTTGTCACAGCGAAATATACAACACCAGTAAACAGGCTTGACAGGTTACGGTAACTAGCGTAAGCGAGTTACACGGCAGGAGGTATCAGGAATGTTGCGGATCACATACGGAGACATCATCGCCGACCATCTGGCCGAGCTTCGAAAGGAGGCGGCGGGGCTGCGCCAGCTTCGCGCGGCGAATGGGACGCGCACCAGCCGGTGGCGCCTGCATACCGGCCGGGGACTGATGGCAGCCGGCCGAAGCCTGATTGCAGTCGGGCAGTGGCTTCGCGGCTGCGGGGTGGCGGCTCCCGGCGAGATCGGTACGGTGGCTGGTGGACTGTAACGCCCACTAGTGGACTGTAACGG
>CAXMLP010000406.1:0-3279 GCA_964194225.1 uncultured bacterium
TCGGCGATGGTGGTGTCCTCAGTCTCTCCCGAGCGGTGGGACATCACTGAGCTGTAGGCCGACTGCCGGGCGAGGTCGATCGTGGCAAGGGTCTCCGTCAGCGAACCGATCTGGTTCACCTTGATCAATATGGAGTTGGCGATCCCCTTTTCGATGCCGAGACTGAGGCGCTTGACGTTGGTGACGAAAAGGTCGTCCCCGACCAATTGGATGCGGTCTCCGAGCCGCTTGGTGAGCAGCTCCCAGCCCAGCCAATCGTCCTCGGCCATGCCATCCTCGATGGAGACGATCGGGTACCTGTCAATCCACGTCTCATAAAGCTCCACCAGCTCCGCTGCGGCGAGCGATCGCCCCTCCCCCCTCAGCTCGTAGCGACCGTTTCTGAAGAACTCGCTGGCGGCGGGGTCGAGGGCCAGGGCAACCTCGCGGCCAGGCTCGTAGCCGGCCTCTCGGATGGATTCGACAAGGAGCTTGAGCGCCTCCTCATTGGATTCGAGCTGGGGTGCAAACCCGCCCTCATCCCCGACGCCGCCGGAGAGGCCGCGCCGATGGAGAACCTTTTTCAGCGCCTGGTAGACCTCGGCCACCGCCCGCATCGCCTCGGCGAAGGTGGCCGGGCCGACAGGACAGACCATGAACTCCTGAAGGTCCACGTTGTTGTCGGCGTGGACGCCGCCATTGAGCACATTCGCAAACGGCATCGGCAGCAGGGCAGCCCCCTCCCCACCCAGGTGTCGATAGAGGGGCAGTCCGCGTGTGGCCGCAGCCGCGTGCGCAGCCGCCAGCGACACGCCAAGTATGGCGTTGGCGCCGAGCCGTCCCTTGTTGGCTGTCCCGTCCAGTTCGTTCATCACCTGGTCCAGGCCGGCCTGGTCGGTGACGTCCCGGCCGGCGATCGCCGGTGCGATCACTTCAGTGACGCTCCGGATGGCGGCGGTGACCCCCTTTCCGCCGAACGGAGCGCCCCCGTCGCGCAGCTCCACGGCCTCATGGACGCCGGTCGAGGCGCCCGAGGGAACCGCCGCCTTGCCGACGCCGGAGGCGGTACGAACCGTTACCGAAAGGGTTGGGTTGCCGCGCGAATCGAGAATCTGCAGGGCCGAGACGCCCTCGATCGGAACCACCCGTCGATTCTAGGGAGCGGCCGTCGAAAACCCGTAGTCCATCAGCCGGACGCCGTCGCCGAACATTACGTCGGAGCCCATCACGACCAGCATCAGGTGACGGGCGCCCCGCGTTGCGGTGGCGATGAGGCAGCCGCCGGCGTCGTCGGTGAAGCCGGTCTTGAGCCCCGTCGCGCCCGGGTAGACCTTGAGGAACTGGTTGCGGTTGTGGGGATAGAAGGCCTTGTGATCGTCCGTCGCCGGGATGACCATGTCCCGGGTCGCCGCGATCCGGACCACCTCGGGATACTGCTTCAGCAGGTAACCCGCCATCACCGCCAGGTCGTAAGGCGAGCTGTAAAGCTGGGGATCGTCGAGCCCGTTCGGGCTCGAGAAATGCGTGTCACGCATGCCCAGCGCCGCGGCCTTGCGGTTCATGTCATAGAGAAAGCGGTCGATGGGCTCGACTCCGTCGGCGATCGCGGCAGCGGCGTCGTTGCCGGAATCGAGAAGCGCTCCGTAGAGCAGGTCTCTGACGGTGAGTGTCTCGCCCTCGCTGAGACCCATCCGGCTCGGCTCAGCGGCGGCCGCCTCGCCGGTGACGGTGAGGCGCCTGTCCGGGCCGCCAACATCCAGGGCCACCATCGCCGTCATGAGCTTGGTGAGGCTCGCCGGAGGTCGATGTGAGTGTGGGTCGCGCGCCCAGAGGACGCGGCGAGAGTCGAGGTCCACCAGCACGGCGGCTTTCGCGTGGAGGCCCAGGTCGGGAGCGCGAGACGCGTCATACCCGGCTGAGTCGTAGACCGGCACGCCGAGCAGGGGGACGGTTCCGCCGACACCTTCCCGCTGCGCCACCTGGGCCCGGACGCCGCCCTGCCCGGGTGCTTTGAGGTGGACACTGACCGGCGCCTTGGCGCGGTTTTGGCCGTCCACGCTGGACGGGGCGAGACCGAGGCTGAGCGGCCCGGCGGCCCGCACCGCGAAGCCGCAGCCGACGGTCAGGAGGAGGACCAGCCCGAGGGCAGCAAAGTCTCTACGCCGGCGGGCACGGCCTCGACCGTACCGGCGCTCCCGAGGCTGAACGTGGGCAATGACGGGGGAGCGAGCGTGCAAGCTCGCCGCAAAGGATAGGCGTCAGCGGGCCATTTGGTCCACTGGCAAATTTGGCCGCCACCTTCTGCGACGCGGGCCCCCTCCAACCTCCCCCCTCTACCTTGGGGAGGACGTTGACTCCGCCTCCTCCTACTATGTGGTCTCAAAGCGGATTCCAGACGGAAGGAGGTGATGACAAGTGACCAATGAAGAAGAAGTGGCAGAGATGACGCCTAGGCGCCAGAAGGTCTACGGCCTGTTGCGGAAGGACGGCCTGGACCACGAAAGCGCCGTGGAGACCTCGGCCATCATGACCGGTGAATTGAAGAGCGACATCCGAACGGGCGAACCGCCTACCGAGTAGCTATTTGCTCCAGCCACGCTCAGCTATCAAGGCGTCGAAAGCCGCCGCGATTGGCTTGAAATCCTCATGGGTCCACTGCGAAAGCGTGCTGGCCGTGTGTTTGGATGTCCTGATCCCATCAAGCTGTCGGATCAGAGTCGGATCTTGGGTCTTGGTGGCGATGTACTGCGAGTAGCCTCGAGCGAATTGCTCCACCGGGATGAGCAGGTAGTTCCGGTATCACAGGTTGCGAGTTTGTGCCTATCTTGACAGGGCCCAGTAACGATCTGAGTACAATCCCCCACAAGCTAGGTCAGCGACCCGCGCGAAGCTTGTCGATGATGGCGTCCGCCACCTGCGAGGTCCCCACCGCGGTGGGATCATCCCGTTCTTTTTTCATGTCGTACGTCAGGTTGCGGCCCTCGGCGATGGTGCGCGCGATCGCGGCCTCCAGGTTGTTCGCCGCCTCAGCCTCCTCGAGGTGGCGAAGCATGAGGACCCCTGAGAGCATCACCGCCATCGGGTTGACCTTGTTCTGGCCCCGGTACTTGGGCGCGGACCCGTGTGTCGCCTCGAACACCGCGGCCTTGGTGCCCATATTGGCTCCCGGTGCCAGCCCCAGCCCGCCGATCATTCCCGCCCCGAGGTCGGAGATGATGTCGCCGTAGAGATTGGGGCAGCAGAGGACGTCATATTCGTAGGGCCTCAGCACCAGCTGCATGCACATGTTGTCAACGATGC
>CAXMLP010000407.1:0-6243 GCA_964194225.1 uncultured bacterium
GGTGCTAGCTAGTGGTCGTTACGGTCCACTAGCCCAGGTCTGAGCCGGTCGTTTTTGCAGCGGGGCGGGTTCGCCCGGACCGGGCGGCCGCCGGCGCCTTGGCGGACCGCCGCCGCGCGGACGTTCCTGTCGAGCGCCGGGGGGAAGACCTTCGCGACGGACTTCGCGTCGGTGCCCGACGGGCCGGCGGCTCGAGCAGGGTGATGGTTCCAGCCGAATCGCCGCCGACCGGTTTCGAGGCGCCCTCGAAGACCTGCGCGGCGAACCTGACGCCGTCCGGCAGATTTGAGCGCTGGAGCAGCTTGATCACCGGAATGGCACCCAGGAAGAGAGCGACTGGCCACTCGATGAGGCCAATTGCCACCGCCAGTCCGATGCCACCGAAATAGCCGGCGGTGCGGGGTACGTCCACCTTCACGGGTCCGACCTGACGAGTGAGGCCGCGATCCGGGTTGCCCGCCATCAGAAGAGCCCTCGCTCGGCCGACGGTGCGTGTTCGGGATAGAGCTTGAGGAAAGAGTCCGCACTGTAATAGAGCAGCACGTACCAGGGGATCACCCCGAGCGTAAAGCCCTGGACCATCAGCTGCCGGACGCCCATGGTTGCGAAGGTCGCCGGAACGATCCACTTGAGGCTGAGCTTGTTGCCGGTCGCTGCCCGGATTCGATCGTCAACAGCGCGCACCGCGTCAACGATCGCCTCAACCTGCGGCTCGCTGTCATCACTGGCAAAGGGCATGGTGAGGTGAACGACATCTTCCAGCGTCTCGCGGACCGACGCAGGATTGCTCGAATGAATCAGGACCGAGCCGGTCTTTGGATTCACCTGCACCGAGCTGACGTGCGGATTGTTTTCGATGTGGCGGCGGATACGGTCGAGCTTGGCGGGCGTGCGATCCCCCTTGACCAGCCGGACCCGCATCCGGCGCGCCGAGCTGTGCTCGAGCACCGCCGTCGCCGCGCGCCCATTGCCGTTGGTGGCCATCCGCGGTTAGTCCCGATCGCCCGAGGCGGGAGAGATCACCACCGTGGCGCGTCGGCCCGAGCTCGACCGCTTGCTTGCCGCGCGCCGCGCCGACGGGGCCTTCCTGCGCCGCGCTGCAGGCTTCGGGCGACTCGTTGCCCGCGCCTCCTGCTGCTGCTCCTGGCGGGCCTCCGCAATCAGGTCCTGGCTCCTCTCATAGGCTTCGGCCGCGGCCTCCCGGAGGCGCTCGGCGGCGGTCATACCCTGCTTCAGCAGCTCCTTGGCGATTGGCCGCAACCGCTCGCTGAAGGTGGCGCCGAGGGCAACGCCCACGCCGATGAAGACTCCGCCCGGTATCACGGACTCGAGTAGTTGATTAAGCATGTGTCCCCCGGATTGATGGCTATCAGCTTGGTCTGCAGTTCGCTATCGTACATTCTTCGTTTGCCGCGCATAAGATCAAATACGACTGGGCATACCAACGGTCACGCGGCGCGAGTACCGTTTCTCTCATCAGTGAATAGGTCGCGGCTTCTCAACGGTTACCGCAGCACCACGAATCACAAGGAGGATCTCGCTTGCCCACTGGCAACGTTTCTCATCTGAAGGGCGCCATCGCCGCGACCGTGACCCCGTTTCGGGAGGGTGGCGACACCGTCGACCTCGAGGCGATCGGCCCGCTCACGGACCACCTCGCCGCGGGCGGTATCGATGGCCTGCTGGCGATGGGCACAACCGGTGAGGGCATCCTGCTCGACACCGCGGAGCGCAAATCGGTCGCCGCGGCCTTCGTCCGCGCCGGGCGCGACCGGTTGACCGTGATGGTGCACTGCGGCGCCCAGACAACCGCCGCCACCGCCGCCCTCTCCGCCCACGCCGCCGAGATCGGCGCCGCCGCGGTGGCCGTCATCGGCCCGCCCTATTACGAGCCTGATGAGCGCGCGCTGGCGGCGCATTTCACTGAGGCCGCTCGGGCCTGCGCGCCCCTTCCCTTTTTCATCTACGAGCTCGCCGCGCGGGCGGGTTATGCGCTTGCGCCCTCGATGATCGAGGAGCTGCGCTCCCGCATTCCCAACCTGGTCGGCCTCAAGGTTTCGGACACCCCATGGGAGAAGTTCGAGCCCTATCTGCTTGATGGACTGCGGATCTTCGTCGGGCCCGAGGCGCTCATCGCACGCGGAATGGAGCGCGGCGCCGTCGGCGCGGTCTCGGGCCTCGCCGCGGCCTTTCCCGAAGCCGTCACGGCCGTGGTCCGCCACCCAACCAGCGAGGGCGCCGCACGACTCGCCGAAATGCGAACGACGATGAACCGGTTTCCGTTCCAGGCAGCCCTGAAGCGGATCCTGGTCCGCCGCGGCGCCCCGATCAACGAGGCCTGCCGGCGCCCGCTGCGGGCGCTGAGCAGCGAGGAGTCGGCCGAGCTGGACAGGCTCGCACCCGACCTGCTCGCCATCGAGAGGGCGGCGGCGCGATGAGCCATCCACTCCGCGTCGGCCTGAAGCTGTCACAGGCGGCGCCGATCGAAGCCTTCCGCCGCGTCTGGGCCACCGCCGAGGAGGCCGGCTTCGATCACTGTTGGGCGTTCGACCACCTCGCCAGCATCGGGCCCGAGGGCGCGGACCGACCCGTGTTCGACGGCTGGACGCTGCTCGGCGCGATGTCGGTTGTGACCACTCGCCCGCGGCTCGGGCTGATGGTCACCGGGATCACCTACCGCAACCCTGCCCTCCTCGCAAAGCTGGCCGTCTCCATTGATCACCTGTCGAGTGGCCGGCTCGAATTCGGAGTCGGCGCCGCCTGGGCTGTCAACGAACATGAGATGTACGGAATCGAGGGCCTGGAGCACCGGGTCGGGCGGCTGTCGGAGGGCCTTCAGGTTGTCAAGAAGCTATGGACCGCGGAGCGATCCAACTTCGAGGGCAGGTATTACCGCCTGAAGGACGCGATCGCCAACCCGAAGCCCATCCAGAAGCCCTACCCGCCGATCTGGATCGGGGCCAGCGGGCCCTCAACCCTCAAGCTCACGGCTCGCCACGCTGACGTCTGGAACGCCGCCGGCGATGCGAACAAGTCCCTGGCGGCCGCTGTGACCGCGTCGCGGCAGCTGGATGAGCTGTGCGGCGAGATCGGGCGCGACCCGGCCGAGATCCGGCGGTCGGCCCAGCTGCGCTTTGAGCCGAGTGAAGTGGCGGCCTTCAATGAGAAGCTGGCGCAATACGCGGACGCCGGATTCTCGGAGCTGGTCATCTACCTCGGGGGCGAGGATCCGGTCCGAGGAGCGGAAGCGGCTGCGGAGCACGTACTGCCCGAAATGCGAGCCATGGCCCGCACCTGAACAGGATCAGCGCACCCCTCTGATCTGGCGGACGAACACGGTGCTCAGAACAAACCAGATCGCAGCGGAACCAAAGAGGACCCGGTAGCCAAAGTTTCCTCCCGGCGAATGGTTGAGCGAGACCAGGATGGGGCCGCCGATCGCCTGGACGAGGACCTGGGGCAAGGTGAATGAGACATGGAAGAGAGCCATGTCCTTGGCAGCTGCATTGTTCCGGTCCGGGAGGACGTCGCAGGCCAAGGCCCAGTCGACCGCCTGGTAGGCCCCGAAGCCGAGACCGAAAACAAAGCCCAACAGATAGAGCGGGACGCGATCCTGGACCAGACTGAAAAGGAGGACGGCCGCAACCGCGGCCTGCACCCCGCTCGACACGTACACGAACAGCTTGCGCCGCCCGCCCAGGCGATCGGAGAGGTAGCCCCCGGCGACCGCGGGGAGGACGCCGCCTCCGATCACCGCCAGCAACCAGAGCGAGCTTTCGAGTCCGTAGTTCTCGCTGCGCACCACGTCCTTGAAGAAGAACGCGATGAACGGCCCCACGCTGTAGAGACCCACGGTGTTGAAAAAGCGGGTGGCCAGGACCCAGAAGAAATCGTGGTCCTGCAGCGGGACGAGCACTCCGCGCAGCGCCGGGATCCGGGCCCCGGCTGCAACCGCAACGACAGCCGCGACAAGTCCGGCGATCCCGATGCCCACCGTCCACAGGCTCCAGGGCGCGAGCAGTACGAACTCCAGGGCGAGGAGCGCGGCGGCAAACGCGACACCCGCCACGAACATGTGCGACTCGACTCGCCGGCGCATGGCCTGCTTCGCCTTTTCCAACGGCTTCTCGGGGATTGCCGCCAGAGAGACGATCAGGGAACCGGCGACCACCAGCGCGACGACGATTGCTCCGGTGGAGGCCCCCAGGCGGGTGCTGCCGAGCCGGCCGAGCAGGACTGTGAGCGCGAGCAGCCCGACGACGGTTCCCAGCTGCTGCATCGCATTGAGCAGTCCCGAGGCGCGCCCGTTCTGGCGGCCGGGAACGACATCGGGGATGACCGCGCTGTAGGCGGCGAAAGCTCCGTTGTTGCTGATCTGGATCACCAGGTAAGCAGCGATCAGCGCGGCGGGCGACCCCGCCGCCGCCATCAGGGCGAGGCCGATCAGGTTCACCAGCGTGCCGGCGAGTATCCACGGCCGCCGGCGGCCGAAACGGCCCGGAGTGCGGTCGCTGAGGTATCCGACAGCAATCGGGACGATGACAGCGAAGACGGCGCCCGCGGAGGCCGCCTTCGAGGAGAGGAGCGGGGCGGAATCGCCCACCAGGAGGATGGCGATGGTCGGCAGGAGGATGATGTTGACGGGCGTCCAATGGAACCCATCGGCACCGAACTTCAGAGTGTTGATGGCCAGCAGGCGCCAGAAGCCAAGCTCCTTGCGATCGCCGGCCAGGGTTGCCGCGCCAACCATGCCGGCGAAGAGTAATCGACAGATCTCGCGCCGTCAAAGGCCGGCGCGGGCCCGCGGTTGACCTACGCTGCAACAGTGGCTGAGGTGGCGAGGATGGAGACGGCGGCCGAAGTCAGGCGTCTGGCGCGGGCCGGCCTGTGGCAGGGAACCACCTCCGGGCACGCGCCGTCCGTTCACCAGGCCAACCTGGTCATCCTGCCCCAGGATGCTGCCGTCGAATTCGCCTCCTTCTGCTCCCGGAATCCCAAGCCGTGTCCAATCCTGGAGATCACAACGCCCGGCGATCCGGTCCCGCATGCCAGCGCTCCGGAGGCCGATCTGCGCACCGATGTGCCCGGCTACCGCGTCTACCGCAGGGGTGAGCTGGTCGCGAAGACCACCGATGTCGTCGAGCTCTGGCGAGACGACCTGGTCGCCTTCCTGCTCGGCTGCAGCCACACCTTCGAGCATGCCCTCGCCGAGGCAGGCGTCCGAGTGCGAAACGTCGAGTGCGGAACGACGGTCCCGATGTTCAGGACGAACATCAGGTGCCGGCCGGCCGGGCAGTTCGCCGGCCCCGTCGTCGTCACGATGCGGCCCATCCGGAGCGACCAGCTGAGCCAGGTCCTGTCACTCTCAGCCCGCTACCCGCGGGCCCACGGCTCGCCGCTTCACATCGGCGACCCGGAAGTCATCGGGATCAGCGACGTCTTCACTCCCGACTGGGGCGAGGCGGTTGCGATCGAGCCTGGTGAGGTGCCCGTCTTCTGGGCCTGCGGAGTCACCCCGCAGGCGGTCGCGCAGGAGGCCAGGCCGGAGCTGATGATCACCCACGAACCAGGGCAGATGTTCGTGACCGACATACCCCGTGAAGCCTGAAAGAGAATTCTTCGACGTCACCGCCATCCCCCTCGAAGAGGTGGCTGGCCAGCCGGGAATGACGCAGCGCATCCTGGCGCGTGATGACGAGACCGGCGACGTGACGCGGCTCCTCTACTTTCCTCCCGGCCACCAATCCCGTGGCGTGCAGATACACGACTTCTGGGAGGAGGTCTACATCCTGAGCGGGGCGATGCACGACCTCACGCTCGACCAGACTTTCACCGCCGGCATGTACGCCTGTCGCCCGCCCGGAATGCCCCACGGTCCCTGGCGCGCACCCGACGGAGCGATGACGTTCGAGATCCGCTACTTCAAACAGGACCTTCAGAGACCAAGCAAACTTCAGAGACCAAGATAAGCGCGGCGCACCTCGTCGGAGGCGGCCATCTCCGAGCTCGGTCCGGAGAGCACGATCCGACCGGTCTGCAGCACGTAGGCCCGCGCCGAAAGCGCGAGCGCCTGCTTGAGACGCTGCTCGACCAGGAGGAGGGTAAGGCCCTGCTCATTGATCTCACGCAGCGACGCGAAGATCGTCCCGACCAGAATCGGCGCAATTCCAAGTGATGGCTCGTCGAGCAGCAGCAGGCGCGGTTTGGACATCAGGGCGCGGCCGATCGCGAGCATCTGCTGCT
>CAXMLP010000408.1:0-3064 GCA_964194225.1 uncultured bacterium
CCGGCATCGATGTGCGCCATGATGCCGATGTTCCGCAACCGCTCGAGGCCGACCTGCCTATCACTCATTTTCATTGCCACCGCGTTGATTTCTCGATTTCCTCCGAACCTAATACCGGAAATGGCTGAAGGCTTTATTCGACTCAGCCATCCGATGTGTCTCTTCCTTTCGCTTGACGGCCGCACCGACTCCGTTGCTGGCGTCAAGCAGCTCGAACGCGAGCTTCTCAGCCATAGACTTCCCGGTCCGCTGCCGCGCGAAACGGATCAGCCAGCGACGGGCGAGGGCGAGCCGGCGCTCAGGCCGGATCTCGATCGGCACCTGGTAGGTGGCGCCACCAACTCGGCGGGGCTTGACCTCAAGCTGGGGGGTGGCGTTGCGAATGGCGAGGTCGAAGACCTCCAGGGGCTCCTTCTTGGCCTGCCGGGCAGCGCGCGTCAGAGCGTCGTAGACGATCCCCTCGGCCACCGAACGCTTGCCGGCCTTCATGAGGATGTTCACGAACTTGGCCACCGCATCCGAGTGGTAGATGGGGTCGGGCGCGATGCGACGCTTGTCGGGGCGATTCCTGCGGGGCATGTCGGGCTAGGCCTTCTTGGCTTTTTCGCGCTTGGCGCCGTAGCGGGACCGACCCTGCTTACGGTTGCGGACACCGGAGGTGTCGAGCGTGCCGCGGATGATGTGATACCGAACTCCGGGAAGGTCCTTCACGCGGCCACCGCGAATGAGGACCACCGAGTGCTCCTGGAGGTTGTGTCCGACACCGGGGATGTAGGCGGTGACCTCGATGCCCGTGGTCAGGCGGACGCGGGCGACCTTGCGGAGAGCCGAGTTCGGCTTCTTGGGGGTTGTCGTGTAGACGCGCACGCAGACGCCACGACGCTGGGGCGACTCGCGCAGAGCCGGCGCCTTGGACTTCTTGATCAGCTTCTTGCGGCCGATCCGAATCAGCTGTTGAATGGTGGGCAAAGAGACACTCCGAATTGGGAACGGGTCCCAGCAGGGAACGACCGGCTGGGCGACAAACGGAGAGTATACATCGGGGCCAACCGTCGCGGGCTGATCTCGATGTATCAGTGCCGGCCGATCACAATCTCCCCCGCGGCCGCATCCCCTGGCCACGCGTCAAGGGGACTCGACCGCAGGCCCTTGACGTAGGGTTGAAGCAGATACCAGCTCTGCGACTGGAATAAGAACGCGACCGGGGCATCCTCGACCAGGAGCTGCTGGGCCTGCAGATAGCGTTGGCGCCGGGCGGCGGGATCGAGCTCTCGATCGGCCTGGCCCACCAGGTGATCGTAGGCGCTGCTGCTGTAGCGGCTCGATTGCGAGAAATGCTCGGTCAGGAAGAGGTCCATCCAATCCCTCTCGTCGGCGTAGTCCGCCACCCAGCCGGCCGGACCCTGGAGCTGGAAGCGACCGGTTGCCAGCCGCCGGCTGACCTCCTTGCTCGGCTTGACCTCGAGCACAAGGTCGACCGCGAGGTGTTCCCGGATCTGAGCCGCGACGAACTCCGCCAGCTGGCGATCTGGGGCCAGGTCGCGGACCAGCAGGTGGAGCTGCGTTAGAACTGCCGGCTTCACGCCGGCTGACGTCAGGAGCTCGCGCGCCCCGGCCACGTCGAACTGCTGCGCGGCCAGGCCGGGCCGGTGGTCGGGCAGCCCGGCGGGGATGAGGCCGACGCTGGCAACGCCCAGCCCCTTCAGGACCTGGGCCACCAGCGCCCGGCGATCGATCGCCTTGGCGAAGGCGAGCCGGACCCGGGGATCATCGAAGGGGGGTTCATGCACGTTGAATTGGATCCAGGTCTGCTCCAGCCGAGTGACCTTGAGAAGGCTGCCGGCGAGGCTCGCGTCGTGACCGGCGGCCTCGGCGCCGGCCGCGGAGAGAAGGCTCAGCTGATGGTCGCCGGCACGAAACGCGGCCACCTCGTCGCCCGCCCCCCGCGCGCTCAGCACGATCCGACCGACGCGGGGTGCTCCTGCCCAGTAGTGCGGATTGGCGGCCAGGACCACCTCCTGGGCAGATGCCGACCGCACCTGGAACGCCCCATTTCCCAACCTGGCCCCCGTCGCGGTGGCATCACCCCGGCGAGGGGCCAGCTGGGGCACCGCCGCGATCCATTTGAAGTCCGGCGCCGGTTGTTCGAGCTCGACCACGAAGGTGGCCTCGTCAACCGCCCGGATCCCGATGCCCGTGAGGAAGGCGGGGATCCGGGCCGCATCCTGGCCCGGGGCGAGGTCGGAGTAGGCACGCGCGCCCCTTATTCGGGCGGCGAGCAGGTCGCCCCAGGGGCTGTTGACGCGGGGATCGAGAATCTGGCGCCAGCCGGAGACAAAGTCCTCGGCCCGAACCACGGAGCCATCGCTCCAGCGCGCTCGGGGTCGAATTCGGAAGGTGTAGGTCAGTCCGTCGGGCGAAATCTCAAACCGTTCAGCGGCGGCCGGCACCACGTCAGCGAGGTCGGCCCGGGGTTTGAGCAGCGGTTCGAACACCGCCCTGGCCACCGCGCCCTCATGGACCTGCGTGAGCGCGGGATCGGTGGTGGCGGGCAGGCCGGCGAGCGAAATCCTGAGCTCAGGCGCGGGGGAGGCCGGCGAGAGGCGGACCGGAGCCGGGGCGCTCGCCTGGCAGGCGAGGCTCAGGAACACCATCACCACGGTCAACCGGACCGGGCTCCGCTGGAACCCCACGAACCCGCGCTCGACCCGAGCCTGGTGCCCTATACCGGCTGAAGCGGGTCCGTGGCCGACTGCGGCAGGGGTGCCGCCGCCTTCTCCGAGAAATGGCAGGCGGCCCAGTGACCGTCGGACTTCTTTTCGAAGGCGGGATCCTCGGTCGAGCAGATCGGAAACTGGGCGATCGGGCACCGGGTGTGGAATCGGCAGCCGCTGGGGGGGTTGATCGGGCTCGGGATGTCGCCCTTGAGGACGATCTTCTCGCGCCGACCGCCCGGCTCGGGGATCGGGACCGCGGAGATCAGGGCCCTCGTGTAGGGGTGCTTGGGATTGGTGTAGAGCGCCTCTCCCGGAGCCAGCTCGACGATCTTGCCGAGGTACATGAC
>CAXMLP010000409.1:0-1591 GCA_964194225.1 uncultured bacterium
CCCGGCCCGCCGCAGACACCGCGGGGCGCAAGCTGCTGGCCGTGTTCAACAAGAGCTTCCAACTGGCCGACGGCCATCACGCCGCAATTGGTGCGAGCCTGGGCTGCGCCCTCTACCCGGCCGACAGCGACAGCGCTCGTGGGCTTCTCCTACAGGCGGATCAAGCCATGTACCTCGCCAAGCAGTCCGGCAGCCGCCTGGCGTTCGCGAATATGAGGAGCGCGGCCGAGGCGAGCGCGGCGGCGGACTAATCTGGCCGGCGTGGCTGAGGGCGACACTTTCGAAGGATCGAATTTCCGTGACGCGAGGGAGCGTCTGAATTTTCGTGACGCGCGGGCGCGTCTGGCCGCCGCCGTCGTGGTGCTGGCGACGACGACTGCGACGGGACTGCGTGG
This sequence comes from uncultured bacterium, assembly GCA_964194225.1. GTDB lineage: Bacteria > Chloroflexota > Dormibacteria > Dormibacterales > Dormibacteraceae > CAXMLP01. Next base: position 396 of record CAXMLP010000409.1, read on the forward strand.
GATGACAGTGACCACCCTCACGCCCCTCTCCCTGGAGCCCGCGCAGCTGCTGGTCAGCCTCGACTCCCGGGCTGCGGCCCGGGATACGATCGTCGAGTCCGGCACCTTCACCGCCAACCTGCTTGCCCGCGACCAGCAATTCACGGCTGATCGATTTGCGGGATTGGGTCCGGCGCCAGATCCGCGCTGGATTGACATTCCGCACCGTCTGCTGCCGGGAGGGCTGCCGGTCCTGACCGGCTGCAACGCCTGGTTCCTCTGCCAGGTCACCGAGGTTCATCCTGCCGGCGATCACGATCTGGTCCTGGCCTCGGTCACCGAGTGGGGCGGGGGAGATGGGGAACCGCTGATCTATTGGGGCCGGGACTATTGGAGCCTGGCGCCCACCTGACGAACTTTGTGCCCGGCTTGCCACCGGACTCAGTAGGGCAGCTCGTCCTCATCCATGCCGAAGTGATGGCCGACCTCGTGAAGAATCGTGCGCCTGACCTCGTCGACCAGCGCGGACCAGGTGGCGCATTGTTCCTCGTGTTGGGCCTTGAAGATGGTTACGCGATCCGGCAGCCAGTCGTCCGTTTCGATCACTGTGGCCCCCTCATAGAGGCCGAGGAGTCCCTCCGCCGACTCGTCCTCGATCAGGAACTGAACGTTCTCGAGATAGGCAGCGAAGGCCGCTGGAATTGCATCGATGGCGGCGGTCACGGCCTGCTCGAACTGATCCATTCTGACCCGCATCCATCCCCTATGTTGAGCGAATGACAGGGGTGAGGAAGGTGGTCGTGGTCGGCGCGGGAACGATGGGCTCCCAGATCGCGCTACAGACAGCTCTGAGCGGGCACTACCAGGTGACTTTGGTGGACGCTGATCCGCAACAGCTCGAACGGGCGGTGGCGCAGAACGAGAGGCTGGTGAAGCGATCGGTGGAGAAGGGCCGGGTCACGCAGGCAGCGGGGAGTGCTGCTCTAGCATCGATCGCGACCAGCGTCGACCTCGAGGTGGCCGCTGCCAAGGCAGATCTCATCATCGAGGCTGTCTTCGAGGATTTCCAGGTGAAAGAGGGCATTTTCCGGCGCGCCGACGCCAGCGCTCCACCGGCTGCCATCCTCGCCAGCAATTCCAGCAGCATCGCCATCAGCCGCTTGGCGGTCGCGACGAGCCGGCCCGAACGCTGCTGCAACATGCACTTCTTCCACCCG
>CAXMLP010000410.1:0-1711 GCA_964194225.1 uncultured bacterium
GAGCCGTAGCGGCGGGGGTGATCAGGAAAGCCACCACGAGGATGTTCCCAATCGCTCGAAGCGAAACGACCACCATGCCGGCGAGGAGAAGCAGGAGCAGCAGATCGAGCAGAAGGCCGTTCAGACCCATCGCCTCAGCCATGCCGGGGTCAAAGGCGCGCAACACGAACCGGCGGTGGAAGACCAGGACCGCCAGGAGAACCCCCGCGGCCAGCGCCACGGTCAGCCGCAGATCGTCGGCGCTCACCAGCAGAACGTTGCCGAAAAGGAAATCCTCCAGAGCGGTGGCGTAGCTGTGGATGGTTGAGATGAGCACGACCCCCAGGGCAAAGGAGCCTGTCAGGACCACGCCGATGGCCGCGTCCTCCTGGATCCGCTGATCTCTCGTGATCAGGCCGATGCTCACGGCGGCGACGATCCCGGCCACCAGCGCTCCGTAGAGGACAGCCGAGGCGCCGACCAGAAGGAAGGCGACCACTACCCCGGGCAGCACCGCATGGGAGAGCGCATCGGTCATGAAACCGAGGCGGCGGAAGATGACATAGCAGCCGAGCATGCCCCCCACCCCGCCGCTGATGATGACCTCCAGGAGTGCCCGGCGCTGGACCTCGAGCAGGAAGGGATCGGTCAGCCACACGGTGCTCAATGCGCCTGGTCCCCGATCGCGCGGCGCCCGTCGGGCAGCACCACCAGCGACTCCCCGTAGATGGCGGCGAGCACGTCGTCCCTGAGCAGGTCGGCCGCCGGGATGTCGGCCACGACGGTGCCGTTGAGGCCCCAGACTCGATCCGCCACCGCCGCTGTCCCGGCCACGTCATGAGTGGCCATCAGGACCGTTCCGCCATCGGCGCAGATGTCACGCAGGACAGCGAGGATGACCTCGCGAGTGGCCGGATCGACCCCGGACAGCGGCTCATCGAGAAGCAGCACCTGGGCGCCTGAACAAAGGGCTCGGGCGAGCATGACGCGCTGCTGCTGGCCGCCGCTCAACTCCCCGATACCGCGCTCCCCGAACTCGGTCATCTGCAGCTTGGAGATTGCAGCCCGCGCCGCGGCCCGGTCGGCCGCCCGGTCTGGTCCGATTCGGCGGACGGTTGAGAGCCGTCCCATCATCACAACCTCGAGAACGCTGATCGGGAAGTTCCATTGGATCGACTCGCGCTGCGGCACATAGCCGAGCAGCTGCCGCCGGCTTCGGTCGACTCGATCCAATACGGTCACGGTCCCGGTCGCCGGGACGGTGCCAACGATCGCTTTGAGCAGGGTGCTCTTGCCGGATCCGTTCATGCCGACGAGGCCCACGAACTCTCCCGGCCGGGCAGCGCAGCTCGCCGAGCGGAGTGCCACCACCGAGCCGTACCGAACGCTGACGTCCTGGACGATGATGCTGTTCAGCAGGAGGTGAAGGCCCTCGCCATGACCTTCGCGTTGTGCAGCAGGGCGCCTTCCAACGTCGCCCCGGCAGTGCCGGGATCCCCGATTGCGTCGCCGTACAGCTTTCCGTCGAAAACCTTGACCCGGCCCTCGGCGGCAATCTGCGCGGCCAGCTTGGTGTCCATCGTCGTCTCGGTGAACACCGCGCAGACGTGCCGCGCGCGAATGGCGGCGACGAGCGCTGCAATGTCGGCCGGCCGCACCGCAGCCACGGCATCGGTCGAGGGAACGATGTCCCCGACAAGGGTGATCCCGTAGCGCTCGAGGAAGTAGTTGA
>CAXMLP010000411.1:0-7844 GCA_964194225.1 uncultured bacterium
CATTCAGCCGTTACAGTCCACTAGACCATGGTGATCATCGTCGTCGGGGGGCAGTGGGGAGACGAGGGAAAGGGCAAGATCATCGATCTCCTGGCAGAGCGCGCCGACCTTGCGATTCGGAGCCAGGGCGGTAACAACGCCGGGCATACGGTGGTCACCGAGCACGGCGAGTTCAAGTTCCAACTCCTGCCCAGCGGCATCCTCTACCCAAGCTGCACCTGCATCATCGGTAACGGGGTCGTGGTCGATCCCCGCGTCCTGCTCAAGGAGCTGGACCAGATCCGGGAGAAGGGGATCGAGCCGAGCAACCTGATCATCAGCGAGCGGGCTCACATGGTGATGAGCTACCACCCGCTTTTCGACCAGCTCGAGGAGGGGGTCCGCGGCGATGATCGCCTGGGGACCACCTGGCGGGGAATCGGCCCTGCCTACAGCGACAAGGTGCGGCGCATCGGCTTCCGGATCGGCGACCTCCAGAAGGAGGCGTTCATGCGGAAGAAGCTCGATTTCGTCGTCGGCCAGGTCAAGAATCCGATCCTGCAGCGTCTCTACGACGAGAAGCCCCTCGACGCTGACGCGCTGCTTGGCGAGTACCTCGAATACGCGCGCAAGCTGGACCCCCACATCAAGGACACCTTTCCGATCATTCAGGATGCCCTGGACCGAGGCGACAACATCCTGCTCGAGGGTGCGCAGGCGACCATGCTCGATCTCGACTTCGGCACGTATCCGTACGTGACCAGCTCAAATCCGACGGCCGGCGGGGCGCTGACCGGCAGCGGCATCGCGCCGACGCGCGTCGATCGGACCATGGTGGTGGTCAAGGCCTATACCAGCCGAGTCGGCTACGGGCCCTTTCCGACCGAGCTGACGGATGCTCTGGGAGATCTGATCAGAGAGCGGGGTCGGGAGTACGGCACCGTCACCGGACGCGCCCGGCGGGTTGGCTGGTTCGACGGCGCGGTCGCGCGCTATAGCACGCGCCTCAACGGCGCCACCAGCGTTGCTTTGATGAAGATCGACATCCTCGACGAGCTGAAGACCCTGCAGATCTGCACCGGCTATCGATTCCGGGGCGAGACCCACGACCACCCGATGGCGAACATCAGCCATCTCAAGCACTGCGAGCCGATCTACGAGGAGATGCCCGGGTGGCAGACCGATATCAGTCAGTGCCGGCGATGGGATGATCTGCCGTCGGAATGCCGGGATTACGTGGAGCGGATCAGTGAGATCTGTGGGGCCCCCGTCGACCTCATCGGTGTCGGCCCCCATCGCGACCAGCTGGTCACACGGAGACCGATTCTATTCGAGAGGGCGTCCCCAGCACGCTGATCCGGCGCACGCGGGGATCGGCGGAACGGACCGCCACCTCGACGAGCGAGTACACGACCTGGATCGCGGCAATCGTCAGGAAGAGCTCCTCGACCGAGCCATACCTCACCCGCAGCCCGAACCCGATCACCCCGGCTCCAGCAGCCAACACGGGGCGGAGCGCAGGCTCAGAGGGGAGCCATCGGCGATCGCAGAGGGTGAGGCCCAGGGCAAACCAAAGTGGCCCGCTGTCGAGGTGGAAGAGAGGATCCCAGTGCTGACTCACGGCAACCGCCAGGCCGGCGCCCGCGAATGCCAGGGCGGCCATGATGCTGAGCCGGCCGGCATACCAAAGCCAGGCCAGACCGATGCCGACCGCCAGCAGCGAGGTGGCCAGGATGGGCCCGGCGACGTTGCCCACATAAAGCGTCATCGGCTCGAGGAAGTGCGCCGAACCGCCGAAATAGCGAGACCACTGCGTGATCGGCTCGGGGAAGAGCTGCAGGGTGCCCGGCCTGACATAGGCGGACATGGCGCCGCCCGACCCGAGAAAGACGAGCGCATAGGCGAGCAGGCCCGTGTGGATGCGGAGCACCGGGGCAAAGCGAGAGCGGAGCACCTCGAGCACAGCCGCGGCGACCGCGATCAGCGCCGGCCAGCCGAGCCAGCTGAGTGGGCCGCAGAGGGCGACCCCGACGATGGCGGGCAGGATCGGACTCTCCGCCAATGGCCACTTGAGCCGCAGGGCCACGAGGTGGGCGACCGAGCCGGCCGCGAGAGCGATCAGGAACAGGTAGAGCGCCTGCAGCCGGAAGAGCAGGAAGCCGGCGACGACGGGCGCCAGCAGGGCCAGCGCAGTGACCACCTGAGGGGGCAGTGACCTCGGTCGGAAGAGGGCGCGATCGAGTTCCCGGCCCACGCTTCCGATCACCAGTGAAGTCTATCGACGCAGGAATTGACGGCGACGCCGGCCCAGATCGACAGCTGCCGCCCCACGAGCCGCACCCGCACGATACATTTCCCGCCGGCCGGGTTAGAATCCCGCTCGGCACATTTGCGCACGTTTTCTCCACGTTTTCTTGCGGTGTCCTTCCTCGGCGCCCTGCTCGTGAGCCAGGGCAGCCTCTCTGTGCTTGCGGCGCCCGCCCTGCCCGACTCGACCTGGGTGGCTCGCGCGCTGCCGGAGAAGGAGTCGGCCCCGGTCTTCGCGATCGCTGCCAGCCCGGTTGAGCCGGGCACCGTCCTCGTCGGGTCGAGCTCAGGCGTCATCTATCGGAGTGGAGACGCCGGCTCCAACTGGACCGCCGTCGCGCGCGGTGTCGGGCGGGGCGTGCTCACGATCCAGTTCAGCCCCTTCAAACCGGGGCTTGTCTACGCGGGCAGCCGGGGTGAGGGACTGTGGCGCAGCCAGGACGGTGGCCTGACGTGGGCGAAACTGCCGGGCCTGCCCAGTCTCAGCGTGCGAACCGTCGGTTTTTCACGGTCGATCACCCTCCTCGGCGGTGACGGGGGTCTCTACAGCAGCCGTGACGGGGTCACCTGGACATCCGCTCCGAAGCTGAGCTCGGTCAACCTGACGACCATCGCCGTGCCGGCCATCAATGACCCGCCCCGTTTCCTGACCGGTGGCGACGCGAGCCGGGGCAATGAGGCGATCCCGCTTTTCGTCAGTCCCGACGCCGGGGCGAACTGGAACCCGGTGAAGTCGCTGGGTTCGAGCACCATGGTCGCCGCGGCCGCAGCGGGGCCGCCCCTGCCCAAGTCGGACAACCGACCGATCTTAGTCGGCACCAATGCCGGCGCCTTCCTTTCGAACGACGCCGGCGCCAGCTGGGCTCAGCTGGGCGGGCTGCCCGGGATCGACTTCTCGGCGGTCGCCTTCACCGCGGCGCACCCCGAGCGCTTCTACCTGGGCAGCGATGGTGGCGGCACCGAATCGGGAGGCATCTGGGCGACGGCGGACTCTGGGCAGAACTTCCGCAACCTCCTCGCGCCGGTGGGCAGCGTCACTGCGCTGAGCATCTCCGCCGAGGAGCAGCCCACCATCTACGCCGCCACGGTCCGGTCCATCGACCATGCGGTAATGCTGTGGGCCTACCGGGACACCGGTGGGCGACCCATCGGACCGGCCGGTGGAGTGCCGGCGGCCAAGCCACCGCCGGTCGCGGCGCGGGGCCACGCTGTGGCGGCTGGGACCGCCTGGCAGCGACTGCTGGTTGGACCCGAGGCCCCCTTCGTCGGTCTCGGCGCGGCCGCGCTGCTGGTGCTTCTCGCGGCACTTGTCATGCACCTCAGACGCGGCCGCGAGTAGACGCTCTCCTTTCGCCGATTCACTGGCTCCGGGTGTGGGGCTCAAGAAGTTTGCGGTCCGGGTCGGCGGGCGGCGCCAGCCGCCACGGGTCGAGGCCGGCACGATCCATCATCGCCGCCGCCAGCCGGTCGTAATCCCGGTTGGAGAGGTCGCTGACCGGGTCCCGGCTCGCCTTCATCAGTTGAGTGAAGCTGAGTGTGGCGAGTGCCCGATAGGCGAGCACCGCCTTGGCCTGGTCAACCCTGTCGCTCGACTGCGCAGCGCGCACGAAGGCGAGCGCAGAGCCCATTTCGCGGGCATCCCGCCAGCGCCACGGTGCGTAGGTAAGCAGCACCCAGAGAATCGGCGGCAGCGCGACGAACAGGCCGAGGGCGAGAGCGAGGTCCAGGATGTCCTGGCGGACGGTGTGGCTGAGAGCGATGAGCGGATCGCCGGTGTGCTTTTGAAGTGAGGTCGCCTGCGAGCTGAGGAAGTTGCTGATGACGGGAACCCCCTTCGGCACCCCGTTCTTGAAGGCCTCCAGCCAATCGTTGAAGGTACGGCCGGTGTCCCGGATGCCGTCGGCGATCACCTCCAGCCCGCGCACGGTCTGGTAGACGACCCAGCCGGCGAATGCCCAGGCCACCGTCCAGACGATGGCCGCCACATCCTGGACGAACCGGCGCAGCGCCGGCAGCCGGCGGTCCGGATAGAACTTCAGCATCAAGTTGATAACGCCAGTGTACGTTCCGGTCGCGGCTCTAAAGTAGGCGGGTGCCATCGCCCCGGGAACGCCTTCAGGAGCTCGGGATCGAGCTGCCGGCCGCCCCCCAGCCCCTTGCCTCCTACGTTCCGACGCGAACGGTGCCAATCGGGGAGGGTAGAGCGCTGGTGTTTGTTTCCGGCCAGGTCCCGGTCGCCGGCGGCGTCATCAGTCATGTCGGCCGGGTGCCCGACGAGGTGGACCTGGAGGCGGCGAGGGATGCTGCGCGATTGTGCGCACTGAACCTGCTCGCGCAGGTGGAGGCGGCCGCCGGGCTCGACCGGGTGGAGCAGGTGGCCTCTCTGACCGGCTACGTCAGGAGCGCACCCGGCTTCAGCGAACAGCCCCAGGTCATCAACGCGGCCTCCGATCTCCTGGCCAGCATTCTCGGTGAGCGAGGACGGCACGCTCGGGCCGCGGTGGGGGTCGCCGAGTTGCCGCGCGGTGTGGCGGTGGAAATCGAAGCGATCTTTGTCGTCTCCGAATCCTGAGGCAGCGCCGGTGACGGTGCCGGCCGCCAGGCCCGTGGGCAGCCGCCGCCTCCTCTGGATCGGCGTGGCGGTCTACCTCGGACTCGTCTTCGGGGTGATGTTGTGGCGCGGCATCTCGATCGAGCCGCAATGGGTCATCCTGGCGCTGCTGCTCGTGGCGCTGGCGATCGGCCGGGGGCGGGCGTTCCTGACTGACTGGCTGCCCTTCCTGGTTCTCTTCTTCGGGTACGAGATAATGCGCGGCTTCGCCGCCAAGACGGGATTCTCTCCCCACGATGTGAGCGGGCTCGAGCGTGGGCTCTTCAATGGGATTCTGCCGACCGTCGTCCTCCAGCAGCACCTCTACCAGGTGGCGCGGATCTCGACGCTCGACTGGGTCGGCATGGTCCTCTACTTTCTCCACTTTCCGTTGCCGATCGTCGTCGGCTTCATCTTCTGGTTGAATGACCGCAACCACTACCGGCGCTTTGTGGCTGCCCTGCTCCTGATGGCGTTCGCGTCGTTCATCACCTATCTCTTCTGGCCGAGCCAGCCACCCTGGATCGCCAACGCTCGGGAGGTGCACAAGGTGATCGACGAGACGATCGGCAAGTGGGGCGTCGCGTATTACGTTTCGCCCGTTTACACCAACCTCAATCCCAACCGGTTTGCGGCCTTCCCGTCCCTACATGCGGCGTTCCCGGCTCTCGCCGCGATCTACGCCTGGAACCGATACCGAATCCTGGCCACGGCCCTGGTCGTGTACACGGTGTGCGTCTGGTTCGCGATCGTTTACCTGGGCGAGCATTACTTCGTCGACGCGCTGGCCGGCCTCGCCTACGCGGGGATGGCGACGGTGGCGGTGGAGTACTTCGACCGGCGCCGCCGGACTACGCGTGCCACACGCGCTTCATGATCACCTTGCTCAGCTTGTCGGTGTCGTGGTGGGAGGGCAGTGCCCGGTTGACCACGTCGGCGAGTATGAAGTGCAGGTCGCGCCCGACCGGCGCGTTGGCGTCGAACACCACCTTCGACTGACCACCCGTCGGCGTGTACGCATAGTTGGAATTCACCAAGGCGAAATCGAAGATGTTGGTGCCCACGTGGTCCTCGACCACCTTCATGAAGTCGGAGACCTTGAAGTTGTCGGTCTCGCCGTTCTCCGATGCCACGTTGCAGATGAAGACCTTCAGGGCGGGGCTGGAGCGCAGCGCGTCCACCATGCCTCTCACGAGCAGGTTGGGCAGGATCGACGTGTAGAGCGACCCCGGTCCGACCGTGATGATGTCGGCGTTCAGGATGGCGAGGGCCGCCTCGGGGTTCAGCTCGACCGTGTCGGGGCGCAGAAAGACGCGGGTGATCGGCGAATTCTGGCGGGGGATCTGCGATTCGCCGACCACGGTGCCGCCATCGATCGTTGCGCAGAGCACGACATCCTGGAGCGTGCTGGGGAGCACGTCGCCCCGGACAGCGAGCACGCGCCCGGACTCCCGAACAGCGTGCTCCATATCGCCGGTTACCTCGGCCATCGCCATGATGAAGAGGTTGCCGAAGGAGTGGCCCTGGAAGCTGCCCTCTTTGAACCGGTGGTCGAATAGCTCCTTCACCAGCGGCTCGGCGTCGGCCAGCGCAATCAGGCACTGGCGGATGTCGCCGGGCGGGAGAATGCGGTATTCCTCTCGCAACCGCCCGCTGGAACCGCCGTCATCAGCGACGGTCACGATCGCCGAGAGGTTGCCGGTGTACTCCTTGAGGCCGCGAAGAAGCGTGCTCAGCCCGTGGCCACCGCCGATCGAGACGACGCGTGGACCGCGGCTCAGAAGCCGGCTGGAGTAGAGGACGTCGGCGACGCTGCGCCCCGTTCCACCAGGGATGAAGGGCCCCAACACCGAGCGCTGCAGCATGTAGAAGCTGAAGCCCAGCAGGCCCAGGCCCACCCCTCCGAAGACGACGGCCCGCACCCTCCGGTCCAGGAACTGGAGAGTGATGTAATAGGACTCGGCGGGCAGCCTCGCCTCCTGGTAAACGACTTTGAGGAAGTATGCCGCGCCGAGGTCCAGCATCAGGACGCTGAAGATCAGGAGCAGCAGCCAGCGCTTAACGTAAAGGCCAGGCGTCAGCCAGCGGAGCCAGCGTCGAGGGGTTTTGAACATCCGGTCGCATCCTATCCTTTTGGATTGGGGCGATCTCCCGGCCGCTGCCGGATCCGCCGGTCGGCCGGCAGAAACTGGATAATGAGGTTGTAGGTTCATGCGACGAATCAGAAGACTTGTGAAGCTGGCCGGGTTGGGGATCTTTCTGGCGGCGGTCTCAAAGGAGATGGCCAAGCCGGAGAGCGAGCGAACCTGGCATGGGCAGGTGGGTGGGTTCGTCCCCTATGACTTCCGGCCGCCGACCTGGGACAGGCTCCGGGACGCCTATTGGAACCCGGGCGACGATCGCCTCTTCACCGACCGGGTGTTCGGCGTCGGCTGGGCGGTGAACCTCTTCCGGGCCCGCGAGTTGATGATGCAGGGCTACCAATCCCTGATGGGTGGTTCGTTGCCGGCCTCGCAGAGGTGGCGCCAGCGAACCGCGAGGGTCAAGTCCGCCACCAGCAAGGCGACGGAGGGCAAGGCAGCTGAGAGCCGCTAGCTTGGGGTCCCTTGACCTGGCCGGGAGTCGCGGGTGAAGTTCCAGGTCCTGCTGATCGGTTTTGTGGCGCTGATGACCGTCGGAGCCATCTCGGTGGCGCAATCGGTGCCCACGGGCTCGACCGCCGCCTCGCCGCAGGTGCAGCTGCATATCCCGCCCTCGACCGGAGCGGTTTCGGCTGATGTCGAGACCAGGGCGACCGGTCCGGCCCTCACCCCCGCCAAACTCACCGAGGTTCCATTCGTGGCGCCGGCACTTCCAGACAAGGCTCGCTCGCCTGAGGTCATCATCACTCGGGCGCCCCAGCCCCATGTCGCCAAACCCGCCAAAGACGAAGACGAGGACGACTAGTGGACTGTAACGGTCAAATGAG
>CAXMLP010000412.1:0-3086 GCA_964194225.1 uncultured bacterium
ACTTGCCGTGGTCGATGTGGCCGGCGGTCCCGACTACAAAGCTCACGGCCGCGGCCTCATCGGACCAGGGCGTTGACGGCGCGGGCCACAGCGTCGAGGAGCGGCTCGTCCTCGCCGGGCAGGATGGTCCGCGGGTCGAGGCAGCAGCGGTCGGCCTCGACCCGGGCGATCACCGGCGGCTCGCCTTCGCGGAGCGCCTGCAGCAACCGGGAGGCCGGCCCCTCGAGGGCGACCAACGTGGTCGGCAATCCGGTGCCCGGAAGCGACCCGCCGCCGACGGCCGACTCGCCGGCGATCAGCCGCGACCCGATTCCGCGATCGCCCAGCTTCAATCCCAACCAGGCCGCCCGCCGGCGCAACTCATCGGGGGAGGCCCCGAGCATGCGTTCCAGCGGAACCTCGACGGCCGCCCGGCCGAGCAGCCACTCCCGAAGGGTCGCCTCCAGCGCCGCAAGCGACAGCTTGTCGATCCGCAGGGCGCGGGCCAGCGGATGGCGGGCCATCCTGCGGACGGCCTCCACCGAGCCGAGCAGGATGCCCGCCTGCGGCCCGCCGAGCAGCTTGTCACCGCTGAAGGCAACCACATCGGCATGCGCCAGGGAGTCCGAAACCGAGGGTTCGCCCGCCCAACCTGTCAACGACCCGCTGCCGATATCGTCGAGCAGGAGCACGCCGCTCCGGCGGGCGAGCTCGGCAAGCGCCGGGAGAGGCGCCGACTCCGTGAAGCCGGTGACGCGAAAATTGGAGGTGTGCACCCGCAGGATGGCCGCGGTCCGCGGCCCGATCGCCGCCTCGTAGTCCGCGACGCGGGTGCGGTTGGTGGTGCCGACCTCGACCATGCGCGCGCCTGACATTCGCATCACGTCGGGCATCCGGAAGGAGCCGCCGATCTCGACCTGCTCGCCCCGCGAGACGATCACCTCGCGGCGCGAGCAGAGTGCGGTCAGGGCGAGCAGCACGGCGGCGGCGTTGTTGTTGACCACCAGCGCCGCAGGGGCTCCGGTGAGTCGGCGCAGCAGGGGTCCGACGTGCGCTGCCCGCTCGCCGCGCCGCCCCGTCCGCAGGTCCAGCTCGAGGTTGGCGTAGCCGGCGGCCACCACGGTCACCGCCGCCACCGCCGAGCGGGCGAGCGGGGCCCGGCCGAGGTTGGTGTGGAGAACCACGCCGGTGGCGTTGATCGCCCTGCGCAGGCTGGTCGCGACGGCCGCTCGAAGGCTGGCTTCGACCTGCGCCAGGCGGGCGTCGGCGGCCATCGCCTCGCCCGCCCGCTCGAGGGCCAGCTGCTCGCGGATGGCGCCGGCGAGCATGTCGTGCGGGTAGCGCTCGAGCAGCCGGGCATAGCCCGGCTGATTCAGAAGCGTCCCGACGGCAGGCAGGGAATTAGCCCGATGTATCCGCTGCAATGGCCGAGGATGAGCGTGGCGAAGGGAGCGTAGAAGGGGAGCATGACCACATTCAGCAGGTTGCCCGCCACGAACTGGGCCACGAACAGAATGAGAATCAAGGCGTTGACAATCTGCGGTTGCCGAGCCGATACGTCGTAGAAGAAGCGGGGGTTGCTCCGGCGAAAGATGGCCTCCACAATCCGCCAACCGTCCAGGCCGGGAACCGGCAGCAGGTTGAAGGCCATCACGGAAAGGTTCACAAAGAAGGCCGCATAGAGCACTGTCTCGAGCAGGCCCGAGGGCGGCTGGATGAGCTCGATTGGATTCGGGTAGACCAGAAGCGATCGAGCAGCGAGGCCGAAGGCGATCGCGAGGAGCAGGTTCGCGGCCGGCCCGGCAAGCTCGTAGAGGACCTTGCCGCGGGTGCTGAACTGGGTGTCGCGAACCGGCACGCGCTCACCCCAGCCCACCCGCCAGAAGATCAGCATCGCGAGGCCGTACATGGTGAAGAACCGCCTCGGCTCGGCAAGGCTCAGCAGGCCGCGGTTGCGGGCCGATTTGTCTCCCAGCCAATTGGCGGCAAAGGCGTGGCCAAGCTCGTGCGCCGGAATCGCGATCAGGATTCCAGGGAGCATGAAGAGGGTGGCCACCAGCCACGGGTAGGGATTCGACAGCACTGTCTCTTCAGTCCACCTTGATGCGACGAGTGCGTGGCGCGGGGGGAGCCGCCAGCTTGCCGGAGGTGGTCCGCCGAACGCCACCCTCACCGCCTCCACGCCGCGTCCCGGCCTGGTGCTCGTAGGTGATCACCAGCGCGGTGATCAGCTCACGCTGGGCATTGAGCAGGTGGCGCTTGGCATCCTCGGGCAGCGCCTCGCCGAGCACATGGGAGAGCCGGCCGCCGACGTCGAGCGCGAATTCCAGGATCTTTGCGGTCTCGGTGTGCCGGCGACTCATGCCAGGTGATCCGGATGCGTCATTTCTTGGCGAACCTCACCTTGAGGTCACCATCCTTCATGACCGCGCCGGTCGTGGGCCGGCTCGCCAGCACCCTCGGCAGCGAGACCTCGCGGCGGTAGTTGCCCACCGTGATGACGAGCTCGCCGTCGTGGCGGCCGAGGTCGATGTCGCCCTTGTCCATGAATGGCAGCCGGAGCGATAGGACGTATTCATCGCCAACCTTCTCGACGGTCTGCGGGCTGCCCTCGTAAAGGCGAGTCGAGGGGTCCAGATCGCCGTAGATGGCGCCCGCCATCCGGGTCAGCATCTTGAGACCGACGACCTCGCCGTCGAAGAGTGGCACGGTCAGGATCGGGAGGGGAGCGAAGGAGTCATCGACCTCAACTCGGTACTTGTCGTGGATCTTCTGCCAGCCCCGGAAGAATTCGTCCTGCAAACCCTCGGGGAGGATCCGGTTGACGATCACCGCATCAGTCAGGTAACCGAAAAGGCTCAGGTAGGTGTAGGCGCGCTTGGCCTCCTTGACGACCATCTTCTCGAGGTTGAGAACAATCCTGACGCTGGTCACGGAGGTGTCGGTGAGCAGCTTTTTCATGCCCTCGAGGTCGAGCAGGAGATCGTGCAGCGAGGTGTAGATCTCGTCGCTGGGCAGGGGGACATCCACCATCCTCTGCAGGATCGGTCGGGCGAGCTTCATGGCCCTGCGTTCGAGGGGGTAGATCTTGTCCAGCCACCACTTGG